>NZ_JBMNDS010000018.1:0-141590 GCF_052543295.1 Streptomyces sp. SAS_270 | reverse complement strand
CCCCCCCCCCCCCCCCCCCCCCCCCCCCCCCCCCCCCCCCCCCGCCGCCGTGTCCGCCCGCCTACGCGCCCAGCCGGACGCGCAGCGCCCCCACGCCGAGGTCCGGCTCGTGCGCGGTGGCGGCGACCACCTCCGCCACGGCATCCATCAGCCGCTGCGGCTCGGGCATGACCTCGGTGTCGTAGGTGAGACTGACCTCGACCGTGCCGGGCTGGTCCATGTAGTAGTTGATCCACATCGCCGCCGTCGACGGGACCACCGGCCGGTCCCCCTCCCACAGCGGGGCGAGGAAGTCCCGCGACGCCGAAGTCGCCCTGGTCTCACCGTCGAAGGCCAGCGGGCGGGCGGGGGGAATGATGTTGAGGGCCACATTGCGGGGGGCCAGCGGCGCGACGTCGCGGATCGAACGGCCGTACGTCGGCGGGAGCTCCTCGTTGGTCCGGGCGTGCGCGATCAGCCAGTCCGCCACCGCGGCGGGCTCCGGGCTCGGCGGCAGCATGACGTACGGCTCCACGAGCGGTCCGACGACCAGGACGTCCTCCGGCCGCGCGTGTCCGTGCCGCAGACTGAGCACCGGCTGCGGTCCCTCGGCGAACAGACCCGTCGCGAGGGCGGTCGCGGCGGAGAGCAGCTGCGCCCGGGTGAGGCCGGTGTGCACGACCGCGGCGGTCAGGTCGGCGGGCACCCGCGGCGGCAGCGACCGGTCGAAGTAGCCGTTGATCTCGAAGGGTTCGGGCCACTTGGACCGGCCTCCGGGCAGATGCAGCGGCGGGCCGGGAAGGGGATGTCCCTCGAGCAGTCCGCTCCACTCGGACAGGCTCCGCTCCCTCTCCGCCTGAGCGGGCAGCGCGCGCACGAAGTCGGCGAAGCCGCGCCCTCGGGGCGTGTAGTCGCCCGTCCGGTAGGCACCGGCGAGGGCGCGGGTGAGCAGGCCGAGCGACCACCCGTCGAGCAGGGAATGGTCGAAGGACAGTGCCAGCAGCTGTTCTCCGCCGTGCGCGCCGCGGACGAGGCAGACGCGGCCGGCGGGCTCGTGGCGCAGATCGATCTTGTCGAACAGCAGGGGTGCGAGGTCGAGCGCCACCTCCTTGGCCAGTCTGCCGTCGACGACCGGCGACTCGACGTCGCGGATCTCCAACTTCAGGGGCGCGGGCTCCCGTTGGACCAGGCGGGGTCCGCGGTCGGTGGAGCGCAGCCGCAGGTGGAGCACGTCGGTGGCGAGGGAGACCCGCTCGACGGCCGCGGCGAGCCGAGCGGCGTCCAGCGGACCCTGCACCCGCAGCAGGTTCCACACCGGCTCCGCCGGATTCCTGCGCAGGTAGCCGTCGCTGTCCACCTCGCCGCCGGCGAGACTGCGCACGGGCATTCCGTAGGCCGGCAGGTCTTCGTACTCAGTGGGCACGACGGGACTCCCCAGCGCGTAGGACGAGAACGGCGTTGTGACCGCCGAATCCGAAGGAATTGCTCATGACCACGTCGACCCGGTGCTCCTGCGCGTGGTGCGGCACGAAGTTCAGCTTCTCGTCCATCGGCCGGTGGCAGTTGATCGTCGGGGGCACGACGCCGTGGTTGATGGCCAGCCCGGCGACGATCGCCTCCACCGCTCCCGCGGCTCCGATCATGTGGCCGGTCATGGATTTGGTCGAGCTGATGGGGATCCGCTCCGCGTGCGCGCCGAAGACCGCGCGCACGGCGTCCAGCTCGGCCCGGTCGTTGGCCTTGGTGGAGGTGCCGTGCGCGTTGATGTAGTCGACGTCCGTCGGGTGCAGTCCCGCGTCGGCGAGCGCGCCGCTCATCGCGGCCCGGACGCTGCGGCCCTCGGGGTGCGGGGCCGTCCAGTGGTGGGCGTCCGAGGTGGACGCGTAGCCCGCGACCTCGGCCAGGATCCGTGCGCCGCGGGCGTGGGCGTGTTCCTCGGACTCCAGGACCAGGACGCCGGCGCCCGCGCTCATCACGAAGCCGTCGCGGTCGGTGTCGAACGGCCGGGAGGCCTCCTCGGGCGCGTCGTTGCGGGTGGACAGGGCCTGGGCGTTGCCGCTGGTGGCGTAGTCGAGGCGGGTCAGGATGTGCTCGGCGCCGCCCGCGACGGCCATGTCGAGCACGCCGTGCCGGATCCAGCGCGCCGCCTCCCCGATCGCGTCCGCCCCGGACGCGCAGGCCGTACTGAGCGCCCGGGTGGGGCCGGTCACCCCGAAGTGGAAGCTGATCTCGCAGGCCGCGCTGTCCATCGCCCCGGTGATCTGGGCGAAGGGGCTCACGCGCTGCGGGCCTTTCTCGGTCAGGACGGAGACGTGCCGGGCGACCGACTCGGTGGGGCCGTAGCCCGTGCCGATCAGTACGCCGGTGCGCTGCCCTTCCGCCTCGTCCAGGGTGAGTTCGGCCTGGGCCATCGCCTCGGCGGCTGCCGCGAAGGCGTACTGCGCGTAGGCGTCCATACGGCGGGCCTGCTGGGGCTTCAGGTACTGCGCGACGTCGAAGTCCTCGACCTCGCCGCCGAAATCGGTGGCCAGGCCGGTGGTGTCGAGGCCGGTGAGCGTGGCGATGCCGCTCCTTCCGGCGGTCAGTGCGGTCCAGGTGCGGTCGACGGAGGGGCCGAGCGGGGTGACGGCCCCCCAGCCGGTGACCACCACCTTCCGCCGCGTCCCCGTGGCAACTATGGACAACCCGCTCTCCCTCACTCCCCGCCCGGTTCCCCGAGCACGGGGAAATCTCCGCCCGCGACGTCCGCGCCGAACAGGGCGTCCGACAGCCGTACGGGCACGTTGAGCACGACCACGTTCCCGGCCGCGCACTTCTCCCAGGCCCGTGCCACATCGGCCGCGAGTGACGCCTTGTCGGCCACGGTCACCTGGTGCAGTCCCACGAGCTGCGGCGCCTGCACCCCTACGGCCTCGGGGTCGACGAAGGCGTGGTCCGGCAACGGGCTTTCGCGCTGGTCGAGTTGGACCTGCAGCCAGCCGTAGCCGCCGTTGCGCAGCACGACGTAGAGCAGTCCGCCGCCGTAGCGGACCGCGGTCGGCAGGTCGGCGGCGGCCATGGCGAAGGCGCCGTCACCGACGAAGGCCACCACCGGCCGCTGGGGCGCGGCCAGTTTGACGCCGAGCGCGGCAGCGGCACCGAAGCCCAGGCTGGTCTGCTCGGAGGGCACGATCGAACCCGCCCCCGAGGCACAGGAGTAGAGCGGGAACCGATACGACCACATGTCCTGCAGGCCGTTCTCCTGCACCAGCACGCGGTCGGCGGGCAACTCCGCGTCCAGTGCCCGCAGTACCTCCGCGATGTGCAGGTCCGGGGAGTGCGCCAGCTCCTTGAGCCACTCCCGGTTCGCGGTGTGGATCTCGGCGTTCACCTCGCGGACGGTCGCGGCCCATGCCGGGTCCGCCGTGTCCTCCTGCCGCAGGTGCGCCAGCCAGGAGTCGACGGTCGCGCCCGCGTCGGCGAGCACCTTCGGTCCCTGCCGGTCGGTGGCGAAGTCGGCGGCCGCCAGGTTCACCTGGACGACCGGGACGTCCCGGCCGATGCCCTCGGGCCACTGGAACGTGGCCGTCTCCTCCAGCCTGCTGCCCAGCGCCACCACACAGTCGGTGTCCGCCCAGAGCCGCACCGCTTCCTTGGGGGTGTAGAGGCCGGACAGTCCGCAGAACAGCGGCGACGACTCGTCGACCGCGCCGCGACCGGACGCCGTACAGGCCACCGCGGCACCGATGCGCTCGGCGAACCGCTCGACCGAGCCCCCTCCGTTGCGGTGCCGCATACCGCCGCCGACCAGCACGATCGGCCGCCGCGCGCCGCGCAGCGTGCGCAGGGCGGCGGAATCGGCCGGGACGGTGATCTCGTACGGCGTCTCGGCCACGGTCGGCGCCGCCACGGCACCCTGCGTCACCTTGCCGCCCTCGGCGAGCAGCTGCTCGGGCAACTCCACGTAGACCGGGCCGTGTTCGTGCCGGGCGATCAGCAGGGCACGCTGCAGCGTGGGCACCAGCCGGTCGGGGTGTTCGACGCGCGCGGCGTACTTCACCAGGGGGGCGACCACGGCCAGTTGGTCGAGTTCCTGGAACGCCCCGCTGCCGCGGTGCTGCGCGGGCGTGCCGCCGCTGAGCAGCACCACCGGCGCCGCCGACGCGGACGCCTCCAGCAGCCCGGTGACCGTGTTGGTCACCGCGGGGCCCTTGCCCACCACGGCGACGGCGACCTCGCCGGACTGCATCGCCCAACCGGTGGCCATGAACACCGCGTTGCGCTGGTCGCGGCAGAGGACGAAGCGGATGCCGGCCTCGTGGAGCGCCGCCAGGGCGTTCATGTCGTCGCCAGGCAGACCGAACACGGTGTGCACGCCGGATGCGGACAGGACCGCGGCCGCGGTGGCCCAGGCTGCCGCCGCCGACGTGTCCTCGCTCCCGCTCATGACGCCTTCGGCAGGTAGTCGGCGATGGCCTTGGACAGCAGCATCGGCTCGGCGTGCCGTTCCTTGCCCAGGGCCACGTAGTTCGCGCGGATGCCGCGACCGCCGAACGGCTTGTTGCCGTCCTCGATCTCGACCAGGGTCTCGTCGGTGCTCACCATGTGCCGGTCACGCAGCACTGCGACGGTCTCGGGCATCCTTCCGAACACCGAGGCGGCCATGGAGCGTTCGGCGTAGTAGGGGTGCTTCAGCACGGTGTGCAACCACTCCGCCGAGGAGAACGGCACCACGTTGAAGACGGGTGCGAACAGCTCGGGCGGCAGGAACGTGGTGTCGGTCGGGTGGATCAGCACAGTCGGCCGCAGATGGCGGTCCATGAAGTCGATCCGGCCGCCGGCCGCGAGGAACTCCCGCTTGGTGCGCAGGTATTCGAGTGTCGACTCGAACGCCTCCTCGTAGAACATCGAGCTGTAGTCGGCCGACGCGTCGTCGGGTGTGCCGTGGCGCAGCGCGTCGACGCGCCGGCACAGCAGATTGCAGAACTGGGCGCTGACCGACGTGTGCACGAACACCACGTCCGGACCGAAGCAGTCCTGGCCGGAGTTGAGCATGCGCACCTTCATCAGACCGTCGACCGCGCTGCTCAACTGCGCGTCCGGGCCCACGACGACGGGGTTGATGCCCTGTCCGAAGAAGCAGAACAGCGTGTTGCGCGGCAGCTCGGCCCGGATCGACTCGGCGTTGTCGTACGAGCCGGTGAAGACCAGTACGTCGGAGGTGGCACCGGACTCGGCCATGAACTCGCGCTGCCCGCTGGCGTCCAGCGTGATCGGCAGACCGTGCACGGCACTGAGCAGTTCGTGCAGCTTGCGGGTCTGTGCCTCGATCATCCGGGAGGGCCGGAAGACCAGCTTCTGGCTGTAGAGGCTCGGGATGAGGAGGTACAGGATGTAGCCGTACAGCGGGATGTTGGACGGCATCAGCACGCTGATCTGCCTGACCGGCGGGGGGCTGTAGCGGGCGACTTCGGCGACCGCGCCGTCGAGGGCCTCCAGGGAGGCGTCGATCTCGTCCACCGCGGTCCGGTGGTTGCTGACCTCGGTGAGGATGGCGAGGACTTCGGACCTGCGCTCACTGAGCAGCCGGGCCACGTCCTGGAGCACGGTGATCCGGTCGCCGAAGGGGATCGCCGAACCGCCGGTGCCCGGAGCCGCGCCCGCCTTCGGCTCGCTCTCGGACTTGTCCGCTGCGCCCGCCCTGCCCTTCTGGGCGGCCTGTGCCATGTGGCGCAGTGCGGTGAGGTTGGTCTTGCCGTTGGTGTGGGCGGGGAACTCCGGTACGACGAGCACCTTGTTGGGCTGCTCGAACTCGGCGACCAGTTCGGCGAACGTCTTGCGCCACTGGGCGGCCGGGCGCTCCTCGGGATCGGCGACCACGTACACCAGCTCGGTGCCGAACCGCCCGTTCTCCACCGGGATGACGCGCACCGGCCTGCCGCAGGCGCTCGCCTTCGCGGTGATCGCGTCGGGGTAGAGGGTATTGCCGAAGCGGTGCACGGCGGCCTTGCGGCCGAGAACGCGTACGTTGCCGTCCGCGTCGAGGAAGCCCAGGTCCTGGGTGCGGTAGGCGGCGCGGTGGGTCTCGCGGACGCGACCGCCGGGTTCCAGTGTGCCCACCATGAGGTCGGGCGTGTGGATCACGACCTCGCCGACGTCCCCGGCCGGGACGGGCCGGTCCTCGTCGTCCACGACGCTCACCGTCACGCCGTCCAGGGGGAGGCCGCAGTACACCGGGTTGTCGGGGGCGGCCAGCGCGATGTTGCCCGCCTCGGAGCTGCCGTAGCCGTCGAGCAGCGGACGGCCGAGCCGGTCGGCGAAGCGCTGCCGCAGGTCGTCCTGCAGGGGTTCGCCGCCTACGCACCACATGCGCACCGACTCCAGCCGCGCGGCGTCGATCCGGCCGCGGTCGAGCATGCGCAGCAGGCCCTCGTACACGGCGGGCACCGCGTCCACCACGGTGACGCCCAGGTCGGCGATGGCCTCCAGGGCGACATCGGTGCGGCGGCTCGGCCGCAGGACCAGACCGGCCTTCGCCTGCCACCACAGCAGCAGTATGGACAGGCCGTACTGGTGGGTGAACGGGAGCAGCGGAAGCAGCACGTCCTTCTCGGTGTACCGCATCCGCTGCTGGGTGCGGGCCACGTTGGCGAGCACCGAACTGCCGGTCCGCACCACGCCCTTGGGCCGGCCGAGGCTGCCGGACGTCCACACGATCAGCGCGTCCTGACGCTGTGCCCACCGGTCGAGCGACAGCTCGGCCGGCTCGCCCGCGGGCGCCTGCTCCGTCTCGGCCTCGATCTCGCTCAGCGGAATCCAGTCGGCGTCGAGCCGCTCGAACGCGGGCACCGACTTCTCGTGGTCGGAGACGAAGAAACTGGCCCCTGCCTCCTGCACGAGGCGCGCGAACTGGCCCGGTGTGACACCGCGGTCCACCAGGCCCACGGAGACGCCGATCTCCATCAGCGCGAACGTTGCCAGCACTGAGGCCGTGGAATTGGTCGCCGATATCAGGACCCGGTCGGAATCACGTATGCCACGTTGACGCAGCGCACGCGCCATGCTTCCGCAATCGCTTCGGATCCGGTCCCACGAGCGACTTTCATCGTTGTGGCTGACGAGCACGTAGAAAACACCTCCGCTTTGATACGAATTCAGGCGCCCGGATCAGGCGGACAGGCTCTTTTCCACGTACGCGATCACGTCCGAGACCGTCTCCGCGCTCTCGGACAGGTCCTTTTTCGGGAGCGAGATGTCGAAGTGGTCGTCCAGCGCGAGAAACAGCTCGAACTTCAGCAGGGAATCGGCCTTCAGATCGGCGATCAAGGACATTTCTTCCGCCACCTGCTCCGGCGTCACGCACACCATTTCACCGAGAATGTTCTTCACGTCCTCGACGATCTGCTCTTTCGTCATGGCTCCTCCTGAAGTGAATGCCACCCGGACGGCACCCCGGAGCGGCCCAGCGCCCTTCGGACGCTAGAGGGAGCACCTCAAGCGCGAGTCAATCGTTCATGGACCGTTCTTGTGCCCACGCGATCGCGACGGGAGAAGCCGGGCGGAAGCCTCAGAAATCGCCCTGGATCAGGGCGTGCAGATGCTGGTCGTGCCAGCCGTCGGCGTGCAGCAGTGCGCCGCGCATGGTGCCTTCGAGGGTGTAACCGGCCTTGGCCGCGACCCGGCAGGACGCCGGGTTCGCCACCGAGTGGCACAGCCGGAGCCGGTGCAGGCCGAGGTCGTCCAGTGCCCACCGGCTCAGACGCCGGGTGGCCCCGACGACGACACCGCCGCCGCGCGCCGCGGGCAGTACCCAGTAGACGATCTCGGCGCTGCCGCTCCTGAGGTCGAGGTCCCCCCACCCGATCAGTCCCAGGGCTTCGCCTCCGCCGGGGCGGGCGATGGCCCAGATCGCCCCCGCCTAGGCCTGCCATCGCAAGTGCATGCGCGCGATCCTTCGGCGGGCGTCCTGCGGAGAGTCCACATGCAGAAGGTTCCAGAGCCGAATCGCGGGATCCTGACCGGCCGCCACCAGGACATCGGCGTCGCTCGCACGCCACGGCCGCAGTTCCAGTCCTCCAGCGAGACCGAGCGCCGGCTGTTCCATACCGGCCATCCGGCCTGCGGGTACGACGGGGGGTACGGGCGAGCCGGAGATCATTCCGGGATCGTGCCACATCCTTCCCGGCGCCGGTCGCCCGGCGCCCGTGGCCCTGTGTCCCGGACCCGCCACGACCGCTCGCGAACCAGGGCGATGAACGCGCGGGCGGCGGCGCCGGGCGCCCGGTCGGCCGAAGTGGCCAGCTGGAGCGGCCAGTCAAGGTCGGCGCCCGTCACCGGCAGCACGGTGATGCCGTCCGCCCCACCGAGGACGAACCGGGGCAAGAGCGCGATGCCCAGTCCGTGCCGGACGTACTCGGCACCGGTGCCGATGTCGTCGATCTGGAGGGTGACATGGCGCGGCACCCCGGCCGCGGCGAACGCGCGGTCGACTACGGCGCGGTTGCCGTAGCCGACCGGGAAGTCGATGAAGTCCAGGCCGGCGAGCTCACCGATGGGGACGGAGTCGCGTCCGGCGAAGGGGTGGCCGTCCGGGACGACGAGGTCGATCACCGAGCCGGTCAGACGGGTGAGCTCGATGCCGGGAGGGCGGGGCCCGGGCAGCGAGACGAACGCCAGGTCCAGCCGCCGTTCGGCAAGGGCGTCGAGATGCCCTTGTGATCCGGAGGGCGTGGGGCCCGCCCGCAGCAGCACGCCGGGGTGGCGGCGGTGGTACTCGCCGAGCAGCGCGGGCAGGTCGAGGAGCCCGACCGAGGTCATGGTGCCCAGGCGCAGGGTGCCACGTAGCCCACCGCGCACCTCGGCGACGGCGTCGGCGGCATCACGGGCCGCGTCGAGCGCGATCCGTGCCCTGGGCAGCAGTGCCGCACCGGCGTCGGTGAGCAGCACCCGCCGGGAATTGCGGTCCAGCAGCTGCGCGCCCAGTTCGCGCTCCAGGGCCTTGACCGCCGCGGAGACCGCGGACTGGACGATGTGCAGACGGGTCGCCGCGCGCGTGAAGTTCTGCTCTTCGGCGACGGCCACGAAGTACTCGAGATGACGGAGCTCCACGCCACAACTATCGCAGATCGCGATCGAAGTGAGCGTAAATGTTCGTTGGACGCGATGGCCGGCGGAGCGCAGAGTGGCACGAGCAAGACCGCTGCGGCCCACTACCGGACCGCCTCCCGTCCACCGACTTTCCGCCCATCCACCCGTCCTCACCGTTCCATCGGATCGGAGCAGTGCCATGACCACGTCGACGCCCTCGCGTCTTCTCCTCACCACCGGCGGCGACTCGCGGATCGAGTCAGGGTCCGCCTCTACGGCCTCTACGACCGATTCCGGCTCGCGCCGTCATGGCGTCGGCTTCTGGCTGGTCGCCCTGGCGTTCCTGGTCGCGATGGCGTTCTCCACCGTGCCCACTCCGCTGTATCCGCTGTACATGGCGCGGGACGGGTTCTCCACGTTCATGGTCACCGTCGTGTTCGCCGTCTACGCCGTCGGCGTGGTGATCAGCCTGCTGCTGGCCGGGCATGTCTCCGACTGGGTCGGCCGCAAGCGGGTCCTCGTGCCCGCACTGGCGCTGGAGCTGGTCGCCGCCGCGCTGTTCCTGACCAGCTCGGCGCTGCCGGTGCTGCTGGCCGCGCGGCTGATCACCGGGCTCGGTGTCGGGATGGTCACCGCGACCGCCACCGCGCACCTGCACGAACTGCACACCGCGCACCGGCCCGGCGCCTCGGGACAGCGCTTCGAGATGGTCTCCACCGCGGCCAACATCGGCGGCCTCGGGGTGGGCCCGCTGATCGCCGGGTTCCTGGCGCAGTTCGTGCACGCACCGCTGCGTACGCCGTATCTCGTGTTCGCCGTCCTGCTGCTGGTGAGCATGGTCGCCCTCGCCTTCGTTCCCGAGACGGTCGAGGAGCGGCTGGTCCGGCCCGCCTACCGGCCGCAGCGCATCAGTACCGACCACGGCGACCGCGCCGGTTACCTCGCCGCGGCGGCGGCCGGCTTCGCCTCGTTCGCGGTGTTCGGGCTCTTCACCTCGATCGCCCCGGGCTTCGTCGCCGGCACGCTGCACCACCCCTCCCGCGCGCTGGCCGGTGGCATCGTGTTCGCGGTCTTCGGCGGCGCGGCCCTCGCCCAGACGCTGACCAACCGGTTGCCCGCCCCGGCGAAGCGGGCCCTGGGCCTGCTCGCCCAGGCCACCGGTGTCGTCACTGTCGTGATCGGCATGCACACCGCCGACCTCGCGACGTTCCTGGTCGGCGGCGTCGTCGCCGGCATCGGAGCCGGGGTGCTGTTCAAGGCGGCCGTGGGGACCGTCGTCGCGATGGCCGCACCGGCCAAGCGCGGCGAGGCGCTCGCCGGGCTGTTCTTCCTCTCCTACCTCGGGCTGATCATCCCGGCCCTCGGCCTCGGCCTCGCCACTCTCACCGTGACCGCCACCACCGCCATGACCTGGTTCACCGGGATGCTCCTCATCCTGCTCGCGGGCGTGGCCGTCCTCGCCCGCCGCCGCTGAGCACGGGCGACACCGAAACCGCCTCCGGCGAGATCGCCGCCGGGCGTCAGCGGCCCGCCCGGACCAGTCCGGTCAGGTAGCGCCACAGCGAGGAACGCCGGCGGGAGACCGGGTCCGGCAAGTCCGTGCCGGGGGCGGCCGGTCGGGGGCCGGTCGCCGTCAACGGGGCGGGTGTCGAGGCGAGTTCGTACCGTACGGGCAGGGAGCGCAGCCCGCGCATGAACGGGGAGGAGCGCCACGGCAGTTGGTCGACGGGGAGGGCGAGGTCCAGATGGGAGAACCGCTCGAACAGCCGCCCCACGCCCACCGCGGCGACCGTCGACGCGAGTTCGCGTGCCGGGGCCGGGCACTGGCGGCGGCCCGCGCCCCAGGACAGGTGCGCCCGGGTGCTGATCGTGGTGCTCGGCGCCACATGGTCGGCGAAGAGCGGGTCGGCGTGCGCGGCGGCGGAGGAGACCCAGACGGGGTCGCCCGCCCGGATCAGGTAGTTGCCGAGCGGGGTGTCCTCGGCGGCGAAGCGCGGCACGAAGTTCACCAGCGGCGGCTTGCGCATGACGGCGCGGTTCATGGTCTCCCGGAGCATCCCCGCGGACAGGCTGGCCCGCACGCCGCCGTCACCCGAGATCACCTCGACCACGGTGTTGGAGATGAGGATGCCGACGTGGTCGGAGGTCATGCCCAGCAGCATGAACAGCTCACGGGCCAACTCGTCCAGCGAGAGACCGGGATGCGCGGCCAGCAGGTAGGAGGGGAAGTCGTCCCCCGGCTTCCGCTGCTTCGCCGCCCCGAGTTCCGCCAGCGTCGCGAGCAGCCGCTCCAGCGCGGTCTCCGCGTCCGGCCCCGCGTCGAGCACCCGCCACATGTCCATCAGCGCGTCGTCGCCCTGGGAGCCGGGGAAGCCGAGCAGGTGGCTGGCCGCCATGAGCGGCAGTGGCCGGGAGAACTGCGCCGACAGGTCCGCCACACCTGTGCCGCCCCCCTGTCCCACCAGGGTGATCAGCTCGTCGGCGTAGGCGGTCACGGCCGTCTTCAGCCGCTTCGCCTGGGGGTGGCGCGGGTCCTGGAACGGCTTGAGTGCCACATCCCAGGCCGCCCGCAGCCGCCCGTAACCCGAACCGCCCTGGATCAGCACGTGGTTGACCTCCAGGGACGGACCCAGCGGCCAGTCGGCCGGCACCCGGCCCTCCGAACGGGCCCGCCAGTTCTCCAGCCCCTTCGGCCAGCCCTCGTCGTCCTGGAGCACCTGGAGTGCCTCGCGGTAGCCCAGCACCAACCAGGCGGGGGTGCCCAGCAGATCGACCGGCGCGACCGCGCCGTGCCGCTGCCGCAGCCGCTCGTAGACGAGCGCGGGGCGCGTCTCGTAGTCGCGGGTCAGCAACGGTTCCGGGTTCAACGCCTCCAAAGGAGTGTCGTCCCGTATGTCGCCCAGCTCCGCCGAACCGCCGCCACCCAGCTGGGATTCCATCGCCTTGCCGCCCTCCGATACTCCCCGTACCGACACTCCCCGTACCGGCGCACTGTCGGTCGGTGACTACGAATTGGGGGGACCCTACCTCAGGACGAACCCGCGAGTAGCCACGGGGGCGCGGAGTACGACGGTCCGCTACGAGTGCCGTTGCGGGGATGGCGCCGTGCCCGCCGGGCGGCGAGGATGCTGCTTCGCGGGAAAGGCTCGGAGAAGACCGCGGAGAAGACCCGGCGGAGACCCGGAGAAGGCCGCGGAGACCGGTATGCCGAGGATCGGAGGAGCCGTCCGATGGGTTCACACGCAGCGCCCGGCCACCGCGGACGCGCCCTGCTCATACCTCTCGGCCTGCTGCTCCTGGCCGCCCTCCTCGGCATCCCCCGTGCCGACGGGGCACCGCGGTCGGCGGACGCCTGCCACACCACCGACACCGAACTGCCCCACGGCGACTGCGGACCCTTCTGGCAGGTCCTCGCGGAGGACTTCAACGGGGACCGGGTGCCCGTGGGCGCGTTCAGCGACTGCGAGCACCGTGTCGACACCTCCGCCGCGTACTGCGCGGGCCTGAGCGGCTCGTACCGCGACAACTGGTGGGCGTACCCGACCGGTTGGCGCGACACGGCGAACGACCGGGGCCGGGACGTCGTGGGCGTCTACCACCCGGAGGACACCGTGAGCGTGGGGCCCGCGGAGAACGGCGACGGGCGGATGCACATCCGGATGTGGCGGCCCGACGACGGCGGCCCCGTGCACGCCGCGGCGCTCGTGCCGCGCGCCGTCATGCAGATGAAGTACGGCAAGTACAGCGCCCGCATCAAGGTGACGAAGGTCGCTCCGGGCTACAAGTCCGCCTGGCTGCACTACGGCGAGGGCTGCGAGATGGACCACCCCGAGGGCGAGTGGACCGGCTCCCTCACCGCCTTCCACCATCCGTGCGGCGGAGGCAAGCAGGGTTACTTCCCGGGAAGCGACGACTGGACGCAGTGGCACACCGTCTCGACCGAGTGGACGCCGGGCGAAGTGCGGTTCTTCGTGGACGGCCGGGAGACCGGACACGACACCCGCGGCGTGCCGGACCACCCCCTGTCCTGGGTGCTGCAGAACGAGAGCGCCCTGGAGGGGCCCGGCGCGGCCCCGGGCAGCAGCGCCCAGCTCGACGTCACCTGGGTCGCGGCGTACGCGTACGACTGGAAGTGACCCAGGGGGCGGCTCGGACGGCGCCGAGCCCCGCTTTCGTACCGCTCTCAGCCCCGCTCCGGCACTGCCATCTCCCCGAGGAGGGACCAGTCCTCCTGCGGCACCTCCATGTTGACGATGCGCGGCGTCCCGGCGAGGTGCGGCGGCAGGGTCTGCTGCGCTTCCTTGAAGTGAGCGGACCGGACGTGCGCACCGCCCGCCTCGCCGTCGCGGAAGGCCTCCACCAGGACGTAATCGTTCGGGTCGTCGAGGCTGCGGGACCACTCGAACCACAGGCAGCCCGGCTCGGCGCGCGTCGCGCGAGTGAACGCTTCGGTGATCTCCGGCCAACGGTCGGCGTGCTCGGGCAGGACCCGGAATTTCGCGGTGATGAAGATCATCGGTCTCCTTGTCGGCTCATCGCACTCGCACTGCTCTCCACGACCTTGTCGTGAGCGTCAGGCCGTGTCCACACGGCGTTCGGACGGACGGGTGCACACGAGGTCGGGAAGGCGGGAATGCGAGGGCCGGGGCCGCTGTTACACCGCATGTGGTTGACATGCCTTGGTCAATATTCCGAGGTGTGTCGGGTGGAAGGAGAACCTCATGGCACGCAGCACCGCACGCCCCGTCGTCACACTCCGGTCGACGGCCGGAACCGGCGTCACCTATGTGACGCGCAAGAACCGTCGCAACGACCCCGACCGGCTCGTCCTGCGCAAGTACGACGCGGTGGCCGGACAGCACGTCCCGTTCCGGGAGACACGCTGACCCGGGTACGCCGTCACCAGCCGAGCCGTCACCAGGAAGGACACCCCATGAAGTCCCGTATCCACCCCGCATCCCGTCCGGTCGTCTTCCGTGACCGCGCCGCCGACGTCACGTTCCTCACGCAGTCGACCGCCGACTCGGCCAGGACGATCGAGTGGGAGGACGGCAACACCTACCCGCTGATCGACGTCGAGATCTCGTCGGCGAGCCACCCGTTCTACACGGGGACCTCGCGGGTCCTGGACACGGCCGGCCGAGTCGAGCGCTTCGAGCGCCGCTACGGCCGCGCGGCCACCGCCCGCCACTGACAGCGGGCTCGCGCCCGGGCAGAAGGAGAACAGCACCATGAAGGTACGCAATTCCCTGCGCGCGTTGAAGTCCAAGCCGGGGGCCCAGGTGGTCCGACGGCGTGGCGTGACCTTCGTCATCAACAAGAAGGACCCGCGTTTCAAGGCCCGTCAGGGCTGACGACACGCACGTCCCAGGCGTACGACGGCTTCGGGGCCCCGTGGATCACGGGGGCCCGAGGCATGGGTGGGCAACCGGCTGCCGTCCCGACCTGTCCACTGCCCGAGGCCATGGACGGCCGACTCCGGGGAAACCGACGGGGCATGGACACAAGGAGTGTGACGCGCGCCTGGGCCCTGGCCGCCGCGCTGGCAGCCCTCCCCCTGGCGGGAGCGTGCGGCGGAGCGGACCACGGCGGCAACAGCAGCAACGGTGACGGCTTACGGGCGGCCGGCGCGGAGCCCGCGCCCTCGCGGGGGACGCGGCTGGTCATCACCACCGACAACGGGGTGCGACTGCGTCCCGCCGACGGCGACCGGGTCGTCGCCGACCGGCACATCCGTACCCACTGGTCCCACCAGGACCGCACCTGGGTCCTGGACCTGTCGTGCCGGACGGACGACAAAGGCAAAAGCGACGGCGACGGCGACGGCGACGGCGACGGCCGACCGTGCCCCCGTATGCCCGAAGTCGACATCCCCGCCGGGACCTCAGTCTCCGTCTCCGCCCGCAACGCCGGCATCGACGTCGCCGGAGTCTCCGCCGCCCTGGAATTGGCGACTGTGAACGGCGACGTGACGGTGACCCGCTCGGGCGACGGCGCACGCGCGGCCCGGCTGACGACCCGCAACGGCTCGATCCGCGCGGACACCCTGCGCAGCGCGGGACTGCACGCCGAGACGGTGAACGGCGATGTCGTGCTCGGCTGCGCGACCTCCCCTGACCGGGTCACCGCGGCCACCACCAATGGCTCGGTCCGGGTCACCGTGCCGCACGACGCCGCCGCCTACCGGGTGAGGGCAACCACCGGCAACGGTCGCGCCTCGACCGACGTCCGCACCTCCGAAGCGGTACACCGCACCATGACCCTCAGCACCGTCAACGGCGACGTCACCGCGATCCGCGAGTAGCCTCGCGCAGCAGCTCCCGCTGTGCGGCAGCGCTGTCCAGCAGCATCTCCAGCGCGGTGGGATAGGCGCTGTCGACCATGCGGGCGGCCAGCAGGGGCGCCGCCTCGGCGATCCGGGGGTGGGTGGTGCGGGGAAGGCGGGCATACGTCGAGCGCCACATGTCCTCGTCGGCGCTGAGGCTTTCGCGCGGCAGGGCGAGTGAGGCGGCGTCGAGCGCGGCGAAGGCCAGGGTCTGGTCGATGAAGGCCTGGTAGATCCGCACCGTGTCCGGCAGCGGGAAGCCCGCGGTGCGCAGCACGTCGAGGATGGCCTCGTCGGCCGCGAGCTCGTGCGCCCGGCCGGTGACCCGGTTGGCGGTGAGCAGCGCCGCCTGCGGATGCGCGACGTACACGGCGTGGATGCGCAGCCCGAGGGCGCGCAGGTCCGCCCGCCACTCCCCTGTGGGCCGCCAGCCGTGCAGCGCCTGGCCGATCAGGGCGTCGCCGATGGCGAGCGTCAGGTCGTCCATGCCGCGGAAGTACCGGTAGAGGGTGCTGGGGTCGGCGTCCAGGGCCAGGCCCAGGCGGCGGGCGGTGAGTCCGGCGCTGCCGTGCTCGCGCAGCATCCGCAGCGCGGTCTCGACGATCAGCTGCTCGGACAGCACGGTGCCGCTCTTGGTGGGACGTCGTCGGCGCCGCTTCTCCTCGGGAACCACCGCTTTCGGCACCGCGTCTCCTCGCCCCTACCCTTATGCCAACGCCATTGACCTTATCCCGGCGCGCGGCGTTGTATCTGCCGGCAGGGGCGCCGGTCCACGCGGGCCCGCCCTGACCCCGAGGAGAGGAAGTGCGTGTCATGCGTGTGCTGCTTGTGGGCGCCGGCGGTGTGGGCACCGCGATCACCCGGATCGCGGCCCGCCGCCCGTTCTTCGACGAGATGGTCGTCGCCGACTACGACCTGAGCCGGGCCGAGGCCGCGGTCGCCGCGCTCGCGGACGACGGCGGCCGGTTCCGTGCCGCGCGCGTCGATGCCTCCGACCAGGCGGCGGTGACGGAGCTGCTGACGCGGCACCGGTGCGACGTGCTGCTCAACGCCACCGACCCGCGCTTCGTGATGCCGCTCTTCCAGGCGGCGTTCGCCGCCGGTGCCACCTACCTCGACATGGCGATGTCGCTGTCGCGCCCGCACCCCGAGCGGCCGTACGAGGAGTGCGGGGTGATGCTCGGTGACGCGCAGTTCGCGCAGGCCGCCGACTGGGAGAAGGAGGGGGCGCTCGCGCTGGTCGGCATGGGGGTGGAGCCGGGGCTCTCCGACGTCTTCGCACGGTACGCGGCCGACGAACTCTTCGACGAGATCGAGGAGATCGGCATCCGCGACGGTGCGAACCTGACCGTCGACGGTTACGACTTCGCTCCGTCCTTCAGCATCTGGACCACCATCGAGGAGTGCCTCAACCCGCCGGTGGTCTACGAGGCGGACCGCGGCTGGTTCACCACCGCGCCCTTCAGCGAGCCGGAGGTGTTCGACTTCCCCGAGGGCATCGGCCCGGTCGAGTGCGTGAACGTGGAGCACGAGGAGGTGCTGCTCGTGCCGCGCTGGGTCGACGCACGCCGCGTGACCTTCAAGTACGGCCTGGGCGAGGAGTTCATCCAGACCCTCCGGACGCTGCATCTGCTGGGCCTGGACCGCACCGACCCGGTGACCGTGCCGAGCGCGGCGGGCCCGGTCGCGGTGTCGCCCCGCGACGTCGTGGCCGCCTGTCTGCCCGACCCGGCGACCCTGGGTGAGCGCATGCACGGCAAGACCTGCGCGGGCACCTGGGTGCGCGGCACCAAGGACGGCGCACCGCGCGAGGTCTACCTCTACCACGTGGTCGACAACCAGTGGTCGATGGCGGAGTACGGCTCCCAGGCGGTCGTGTGGCAGACCGCCATCAACCCCGTCGTCGCCCTGGAACTCCTGGCCACAGGCGTCTGGACGGGGGCGGGCGTCCTCGGCCCGGAGGCCTTCCCCGCCCGCCCCTTCCTGGACCTGCTCACCGCGTACGGCTCCCCGTGGGGCATCCGCGAGCAGTGACCGTCAGGAGGTCTGGGCGATCACCATCAAAAGATCGCCCGCCTCGACCTGCTGAACGGCGTTGATGGCCAGCCGGTCCACCGCTCCGGCGACCGGTGCGGTGATCGCCGCCTCCATCTTCATCGCCTCGATCGTCGCGATGGTCGCGCCCGCCTCGACGCGGTCGCCCGGTGCCACCGACAGCGTCACCACCCCGGCGAACGGCGCGGCGACCTGCTTCGGGTCGGACTTGTCGGCCTTCTCCGCGGCCGGCAGGTCCGAGGCGACCGAGCGGTCCCGTACCTGGATCGGCCGGAGCTGGCCGTTGAGCGTGGCCATCACGGTGCGCATGCCGCGCTCGTCGGCCTCGCCGATCGCCTCCAGCGCGATGAGCAGCCGCACGCCGGGTTCGAGGTCCACCTCGTGCTCCTCCCCCGGCCGCAGACCGTAGAAGAAGTCCTTGCTCGGCAGGACGCCGGTGTCACCGTAGGCGTCGCGGTGGGTCTCGAACTCCTTGGCCGGGCCGGGGAACAGCAGCCGGTTCAGGGTGGCGCGCCGGTCCTTGTCGAGCCCGTCGCGTTCCTCTGGGGACAGTTCGACGACCGGCTTGGGCGCGGCCCGACCCCGGAGGGCCTTGCTGCGGAACGGCTCCGGCCAGCCGCCGGGCGGATCGCCCAGCTCGCCGCGCAGGAAGCCGATCACGGAGTCCGGGATGTCGTACGAACCGGGTTCGGCCGCGAACTGTTCGGGCGAGACGCCCGCGCCGACGAGGTGCAGGGCGAGGTCGCCGACCACCTTCGACGAGGGGGTGACCTTGACCAGGCGGCCGAGGATCCGGTCGGCCGCCGCGTACATCGCCTCGATGTCCTCGAACCGGTCGCCGAGGCCCAGCGAGCGGGCCTGGACCCGCAGGTTGGAGAGCTGGCCGCCCGGGATCTCGTGGTCGTACACGCGCCCGGTGGGCGAGGCGAGTCCGGCCTCGAAGGGAGCGTAGATCCTGCGGACGATCTCCCAGTACGGTTCGAGGTCGCCGACCGCCCGCAGGCTCAGTCCGGTGGGCCGCGGGGAGTGGTCGGTGGCGGCGACGATCGCCGACAGCGAGGGCTGCGAGGTGGTGCCGGCCATCGAGGCGACGGCTCCGTCCACCGCGTCCGCGCCCGCGTTGATCGCTGCGAGGTAGGTGGCCAGCTGACCACCGGCCGTGTCGTGGGTGTGCAGGTGCACCGGGAGGTCGAACTCCCTGCGCAGCGCGGTCACCAGCTTCTCGGCGGCAGGTGCGCGCAGCAGCCCGGCCATGTCCTTGATCGCCAGGATGTGTGCCCCGGCGTCGACGATCTGCTCGGCGAGCCGGAGGTAGTAGTCGAGGGTGTAGAGCTTCTCGGCCGGGTCGGACAGGTCGGAGGTGTAGCACAGGGCCACCTCGGCGACGGCCGTCCCGGTCTCGCGTACGGCGTCGATCGCGGGCCGCATCTGGCCGACGTCGTTGAGCGCGTCGAAGATGCGGAAGATGTCGATACCGGTCCGGGTGGCCTCCTCGACGAAGGCCGTGGTGACCTCGGTCGGGTAGGGGGTGTATCCGACCGTGTTGCGGCCGCGCAGCAGCATCTGGAGGCAGATGTTCGGCACCGCCTCGCGCAGCCGGGCGAGCCGGTCCCACGGGTCCTCGGCGAGGAACCGCAAGGCCACGTCGTAGGTGGCACCGCCCCAGCACTCCAGCGACAGCAGCTGTGGAAGTGTCCGGGCCACGGCCGGGGCGACGGCCAGCAGGTCCTTCGTCCTCACTCGCGTGGCCAGCAGGGACTGGTGGGCGTCGCGGAAGGTGGTGTCGGTGACGGCCACCTGGGACGACTCCCGAAGCCGGCGCGCGAAGCCCTCCGGGCCCAGCTCGGTCAGCTGTTGCTTCGACCCGGCGGGCGGTACGCCGTCCGGGACAGCCGGGAGTTTCGTCGTGGGGTCGAGCAGGTGCGGGCGCTCGCCGTTCGGCTTGTTGACCGTGACGTCGGCGAGGTAGGTGAGCAGCCTGGTGCCGCGGTCGGCGGAGTGGCGCGCGGTCAGCAGATGCGGGCGTTCCTCGATGAACGAGGTGGTGACCCGGCCCTCCTGGAAGTCCGGGTCGTCGAGGACCGCCTGCAGGAAGGGGATGTTCGTGGCCACACCGCGGATCCGGAACTCGGCCACCGCACGCCGGGCCCGCCGCACCGCGGTGGGGAAGTCCCGGCCCCGGCAGGTCAGCTTCACCAGCATCGAGTCGAAGTGGGCGCCGATCTCGGAGCCGGCGAACGCGACGCCGCCGTCCAGCCGGATGCCGGAGCCGCCCGGCGAGCGGTACGCGCTGATGGTGCCGGTGTCCGGGCGGAAGCCGTTGGCCGGGTTCTCGCTGGTGATCCGGCACTGGAGTGCGGCACCGCGCAGGTAGACCCGGTCCTGCGAGAGCCCGAGGTCGGCGAGGCTCTCGCCTGCGGCGATGCGGAGCTGTGCCTGGACGAGGTCGACGTCGGTGACCTCCTCGGTCACGGTGTGCTCGACCTGGATGCGCGGGTTCATCTCGATGAAGACGTGGTTGCCGTCGCGGTCGAGCAGGAACTCGACGGTGCCGGCGTTGCGGTAGCCGATGGTGCGGGCGAAGTTGACCGCGTCGGCGCACATGCGGTCCCGGAGCGCCGGGTCGAGGTTGGGCGCCGGGGCCAGCTCGACGACCTTCTGGTGGCGTCGCTGCACCGAGCAGTCCCGCTCGTAGAGGTGGATGACGTTGCCCTGGCCGTCGGCGAGGATCTGCACCTCGATGTGGCGGGGGTCGATGACCGCCTTCTCCAGGAACACCGTGGCGTCGCCGAACGCGGACTCTGCCTCCCGGGACGCCGCCTCGATGGACTCGCGCAGTTGCGCGGGGTCGTCCACCCGGCGCATCCCGCGTCCACCGCCACCCGCGACCGCCTTCACGAACAGCGGGAAGCCGATCTCGTCCGCAGCCGTCACCAGTTCGTCCAGGTCGGTGGACGGCTGCGACGACCCGAGGACCGGTACGCCCGCCGCACGGGCCGCGGCGATCGCGCGGGCCTTGTTGCCGGTCAGCTCCAGGACCTCGGCGGTGGGGCCGATGAAGGTGATTCCGGCCTCCGAGCAGGCCTGGGCCAGCTCTGGGTTCTCCGACAGGAAGCCGTACCCGGGGTACACGGCGTCCGCCCCGGCCCGGCGGGCCGCACCCACGATCTCCTCGACCGACAGGTAGGCGCGCACCGGGTGCCCCCGGAGACCGATCTCGTAGGCCTCGTCGGCCTTGAGACGATGCAGCGAGCCGCGATCCTCATGGGGGAACACCGCCGCCGTTCCCGCGCCCAGTTCATAGGCGGCGCGGAACGCGCGAACGGCGATCTCCCCACGGTTGGCGACAAGTACCTTCCGGAACATGCACAGTCCCTTCCTGCCGTTCGCGACGTACGCGCCCCACGCGCGCCCTCGTGACTGATGCCCTGTCTACACCAGGGAGCCCGTCTTCTTGCGTCAGCCCCGGTGGGCGCGGAGCGCGGTGAGGGCTCGGTCGGCGTGTGCGCTCATCCGCAGTTCGCTGCGGACGACCTCCAGGACCGTGCGGTCCTCGGCTATGACGAACGTGACGCGTTTTGTGGGTGCCATCGAGAATCCTCGCTTGACCCCGAAGCGCTCGCGGACCGTCCCGTCGGTGTCCGACAGCAGCGGGAATCCGAGGGTGTGGCGTCCGGCGAACTCCTGCTGGCGGTCGACCGGATCACCGCTGATCCCCACCGGCCGCCCACCGGCCGCGGCGAACTCCGCGGCCAGATCGCGGAAGTGGCATGCCTCGGCGGTGCAGCCGGCTGTCATGGCGGCCGGGTAGAAGAACAGCACCACCGGTCCGTCGCCGAGCAGTTCGGACAGCTGCCGCGTCGTGCCGCTCTCGTCCGGCAGCGCGAAGTCCTCGACCTTGTCGCCCACGTCCACACGGTTCGTCATGACCGGCCCTCCCCGCTCTTGGCGACGCCGCGCGCCCACAGCACGAGCGGGACCTGCAACGGCAGCCTCCCCAGGGCCGCGGCCCGCTGCACAGCGGGCCGGTGACGCCAGTCCACGGCCATCTGCACGTTGGCGGGGAACACCCCGACGAAGAAGCCCGCCGCGGCCAGCGCGGCGACACGGCGCGTGCGCGGCAGCGCCACCCCCGCCGCCAGCGCCAGCTCGACCGCCCCGCTGGCGTACGTCCATGTTCGTGGCTTCCCCGGCAGGGCGCGCGGGATGGTCGCGTCGAACTGGCGGGGTGACACGAGATGACCGACGCCTGCCGCTGCCAGCAAGCCGGCGAGCAGTAGGGGTGAGCGTTGGGACCCGGACACGGTGCCTCCTCTGGTGGCCTGCCGCGCGATATTACTGGACGGTAGGAGCAGTGGGGGCAGGTGCACCGTGCCGGATCGACGTCCGCGAGCGCCCTATCCGCGCTTATGGGTCATACCGCTCTGCGCCTGATACGGAGCAGGAGCACGGCTCCGGCGATGAGGAGAGTCCCTCCGGCCGCGGCCGGCCACAGATTCGTTCCCGTGTCGGCGAGCCCGCCGGTGACCGCCTGCGGTTCGGTGCTTCCGTCGGCGGACGGGGCGTTCCCGTCGGCGGCCACCGCGGTGCTCTGCGAGGACAGGGAGGCGGGCGCGGACGAGGCCGATGACGTCGTATAGACCTTGGGCTGTTCGTCACGGCCGGTGGGCGTGCCGACCTCTGCCGGTTCGGTGCTCGGCGCGTCGTCGGACGGCGTATCGCCGCTCGGTTCCTCGGTGTTCGGTTCCTCGGTGTTCGGCGCGTCCGTGTTCGGCGTGTCCGTGTTCGGCGCGTCGGTGCTCGGGACCTCGGTGGAGGGCTCCGGCGTGTCCTTGCCACCGGTGTCGCCCTGGTCGCCGTTCCCGCCCTGGTCGCCGTTCCCGCCCTGGTCGCCGTTCCCGCTGCCCTCGGACGGGGCGGCAGGAGTCGGTGTGGGCGTCTCCTGCGGCTCGTCATCACCGGAACCGGAACCCGAACCGGAGCCCGCCCCGTCCTTCGAGTCGCACTGCTTGCCGCTGTTGATGCAGTCCACCATCGACTGCATCAGGTCCTCGTCGAAGACGTTGATGAAGTCGCCGTGGTCCGTGACCGGCTTGTGCAACTGCTCGGGGAAGGCGTCGACCGCGAACAGCGGGGACGTCCGGCCGCCGTCCTGCAGGCTCGGCGCGTCGACGTCGTAGACGATGCGCTGCACGAGCTGCGGGATCGCCCGGAAACCGCCCGCGCAGTTGCCCTCGGCGTCGGCGAACGCCACGTGCGTACGGTGGTTGGCGCTGTCGATGTTCTGGCCGTCCCAGCAGCTCTGGAACTTGAAGGAGCGGACCACGTCACTGCCGTCGGGGCAGATCGGGTACTTGTCCTTCAGCTGCCGGTCCTCGAACCCGGTGCAGCTCCAGGAGGCGTTCGCGTTGGCGGTGCCGTTGACGAACGCCTTGGCGTCACCGGTGATGATCCGCAGCAGCCGGGGCATGGCGGTGACCTTGTCGCGCGGATTTCCCACGAAGGTCAGCGTGACCTGCTTCGGCGTGACGATCTCACCGGCGTTGCCCTCGGTGCCGCCGCCGGGAGCGCCCGCGTCCTGCTCCTGGGTGCCGTTCTGCAGGCGCAGGACGGGCCAGTAGTACGTCGACTTGTCGCCCTCGTTCTCGCAGGTGGTGTCGGCGTTCGCCAGGTCGTCGTCACTGGCGAAGGCGTTGTTGGACTGGTTTCCGACGTAGTCGTGGAAGTGGTGGGCGCCGTTGGTGACTCCGGGGGCCACGATCACGTTGTCGGAATTGAACAGGCCGTTGGCGTTCACTCCGCAGCTGGTGGTGAACGAACCACGGGAGGCGTCCGCCCCGGGGCGCGGGTTCTGCACGTTGGGCTGGACCGTGGTGATGTCCGCGAAGTCCGCGGCGACGGGCCCGTTGCCACCTTGGGCTCCGTTGCCGTTCTGACCGTTGCCGTTCTGACCGTTGCCGTTCTGACCGTCGTCGCCGCCCTGGCCCTGGTCGTTGCCGTCCTGACCGTTCGCGTCCTGGCCGTCGCCGTTCCCGTCCTGACCACTGCCGTCCTGGCCGTCACCGCTCCGGTTCCCGGAATCGCGCAGCTCACAGCCCGCCAGCGAGTCAAGCCCCTCGGGCCGGTCCCCCACGCGGTCGATGGCGGTCGCGATCCGGTCGATCGTCGCGGCCCGCTTCTCCTTCAGCGGGTTCATGATCGCGTCGTCGGCGAAGCCGGAGTCCTGCTGGACGGCCTGCGCCGAGTTCTGCAGCCGCTGGTAGGCGTCGGCGATCTGCCCGTCCAGCTGGGCGAGTTCCTTGTCGACGTCCGCCCTCGCCGCGTCCGGCACATCCGTCAGTTCGGTTCCGATGTCCGGGCAGTAGATGGTGGCCGCTCCGGCAGCGAGGACACGGCCGTCCGACGTCCGTGCCGACTCGCCGCCCGAGCCGTTCTCGGAGGCCGAGGCGTAGACGTTCACCGCCACCAGCCCACCTCCGCCCAGCATCATCGCGACTGCCAGAGAAGTCGCACGTCGTGCGCCCGTCGGGCGTCTGCGTGTGTTGCGTCTCACGGAAGTACTCCTGCGCCTCGTCGTCGGCTCGGGCATGGAAATCCCCCGGCCCTATACGGACGGGACCTCCGAAGCGTTCAAGCACCCCGTGAATTCACAGAAACCTCGTAGGCAACCCGTGCCGCCTCGCCGTCCGGCGGTCCCTTGTCACCCGGGGATGAAACCCCGTCCTTGAGGACTCAACTCCCCCACACAGAACACCGATCCGCCCGGTCGCCACCGCCTCGCTGCCATATTCGAAAGCCACTTCGGAGGTGGTTGTGAGCAACGAGGCGACAACACCCGGTCCGGGGCACACCGCTGCACGCATCTCCGGCCTGGCACACCGCCGGGAGGAGGCGCTGGCCCCGGGCCGGCCACATGGGCGCGGCACGTTCGGCGCCCGTGAACGGATCGAACGGCTGCTGGACAAGGGCTCGTTCACCGAGACCGGCCTGTTCGTGCGGGCGCGGCCCACCGGGGACGGCGCCCGCCGTCCCTACGGCGACGGAGTGGTCAGCGGGTACGGCACCGTCGACGGGCGCCCGGTCTGCGTGTTCGCACAGGACTCCACGGTCTTCGGCGGCAGCATGGGCGAGGCTTTCGGCGAGAAGACCGTCGCCCTGATGGACCTCGCCCTCAAGACCGGCTGCCCGGTCGTCGGGCTCAACGACTCCGGCGGCGCCCGCATCCAGGAAGGCGTCACCTCCCTCGCCCTCTACGCCGAGCTGGTGCGCCGCAACGTACAGGCGTCCGGGGTCATTCCGCAGATCTCGGTCATTCTGGGCCCGTGCGCGGGCGGGGCCGCCTACTCACCGGCGATCACCGACTTCACGGTGATGGTGGACCGCGCCTCGCACATGTTCGTCACCGGCCCCGACGTCATCGAGTCGGTCACCGGCGAGCGCACCACCGCCGAGGAGCTGGGCGGCGCCCGCACCAGCACCGCCGTCAACGGCAACGCCCACTTCCTGGCAGCCGACGAGGAGGACGCGCTCGACACCGTACGCGAACTGCTGTCCTACCTCCCGGCCAACAACCTGGAGCGGCCCCCGGAGTACGCGCCCTCGCCCGCACCGGCCGGGGAGCTGCTCGACGAGCTCGTCCCGGACCGGCCGGGCCAGGCCTACGACATGCGGGACATCCTGCGCGCGGTGGTCGACGACGGTGAACTGCTGGACGTGCAGGAGCTGTTCGCGCCGAACATCATCTGCGCCCTGGCCCGCGTCGAAGGCCGCTCGGTCGGCGTGGTCGCCAACCAGCCGCTGCACGCGGCCGGCGTCCTGGACATCGACGCCTCCGAGAAGGCCGCGCGCTTCGTACGGTTCTGCGACGCGTTCGGCATTCCGCTGCTGACCTTCGCCGACGTGCCGGGTTACCTCTCCGGGGTCAGCCAGGAACGGGCCGGCATCATCCGGCGCGGCGCCAAACTGCTGTACGCGTACGCCGAGGCGACCGTCCCCAAGGTCACGGTGGTGGTGCGCAAGGCGTACGGCGGCGGGTACGCGGTGATGGGCTCCAAGCATCTCGGCGCGGACGTCAACCTGGCCTGGCCCACCGCCCGGATAGCCGTCATGGGCGCCGAGGGTGCCGTGAGCGTCCTGCACCGGCGCGAACTCGCCGCGGCCGACGACCCCGAGGCACTGCGTGTCCGTCTCGTCGCCGCCTACGAGGACACCCACGGCACGCCCTACCTCGCCGCCGAACGCGGCTATGTCGACGCCGTCATCGCACCCCACGACACCCGCGCCCACATCTGCCGTGCCCTGCGTGCGCTGCGCGGCAAACGCGCGCCCATGCCGCAGCGCCGGCACGGCAACATCCCGCTCTGATCCACCAGTCGATCCCGCGACGTGAGGAGCCCCGCCCGATGGACAGCCGCCCCCCGCTCACGCCCGCGTGCCGGACCCTGCCCCAGTACGTACGGCACTGGGCCGAAACCGCCCCCGACCGCCGGGCGTTCACCTTCGTCGAGCACCCCGCACCGCACTCGCGCGGCGTCCACCGCACCCTCACCTGGCGACGCCTGGACCTGCGGGTGCGAGCCCTCGCGGCCCGCCTCGCCGAGGAGACCGCACCCGGGGCGCGGGTCGCGCTGCTGTGTCCGCAAGGCACGCAGTACATCACCGGGTTCCTCGCGGTGCTGGCCGCCGGGCGGATCGCCGTACCGCTGTCTCCGCCCGCCCTGCCCGGGCACGCGGACCGGCTCGCGGGCGTCCTGGCCGACGCGCGGCCCGCGGCCGTCATCACCACCAGCCGTGCCCTGCCCGAGGTACGGGAGTTCTGCGAACGGGCCGGCAGTGGGGGCGCGTCGATGCGCGTCCTCGCCGCGGACCAGGTGCCCGACTCCGCCGCCGGGGAATGGGCCCCGGTCGCACCGGACGCGGCGGCGACCGCCTACCTGCAGTACACCTCGGGTTCGACCCGCGCCCCGGCGGGCGTGGAGATCACCCACGCCAACGTCGTCGCCAACGCCCGCCAGGCGCTGACCGCCTACTGCGCCGCCGCACATCCCGTGACATGCGTGGGCTGGCTGCCGCTGTACCACGACATGGGGCTCGTTCTCAGCGTCGCCGCCCCCGTCGTCGGCGGTCTCCTGTCCGCGCTCATGGACCCGGCCGCCTTCCTGCACGAGCCGGTGCGCTGGCTGCGGCTGCTCGCCGCGCATCCGCGCGCCGTGAGCGCGGCCCCCAACTTCGCCTACGACTACTGCGCCTCCGCCGTCACCGCAGGCCAGAAGAGCGACCTCAGGCTCGACGGTGTCACCGCGCTGATCAACGGCAGCGAGCCGGTCCGTCCCGGCACGGCCGACACTTCCACGCCGCCTTCGCCGCGCAGGGGCTGGCGCCCGACACCCACTGCCCGTCGTACGGGCTCGCCGAGGCCACCGTCTTCGTCAGCGCCGCACGGCCCGGCCGGCCGCTCCGCCGGTTCGCCCTCGACCGCGGCGCCCTCGCCGCAGGCAAAGCCCTGCCCGCGCGGCCCGAGGACCCGGGGGCCGTGCTGCTGGCCGGCTGCGGATCCCCGGTCGGCCAGCGGGTCCGCGTCGCCGATCCCGTGCACCGCACCCTTTTGTCCGAGGGAGAGGTCGGCGAGATCTGGGTGCAGGGGCCCAATGTCGGCCGTGGTTACTGGCAGCGGGAGGGGCGCGAACAGCAGGTGTTCGGCGCCCTGTTCGCCGACGGCTCGGCCGCACCGGGCGGCTGGCTGCGCACCGGCGACCTGGGCACGGTGCTGGACGGACAGCTCATCGTCACCGGGCGCCTGAAGGACCTCATCATCGTCGACGGCCGCAACCACTACCCCCAGGACGTCGAGGCCACAGCCCAGGACGCGCACCCGGCCGTGCGCCGCGACCGGCTCGCCGCCTTCGCTGTGCCCGGCCGCGCGGACGAACGGGTCGTGGTCGTGGCGGAGCACGCGCGGACGGTGCGCCTTCGCGACCTCGACGCGCCGGCCGTGGCCCGTGCGGTGCGCGGCGCCGTCTCCGCCCGGCACGGGCTGCGGCTCGCCGACGTCGTCCTCGTCGCGCCGGGGACCGTTCCGCGTACCTCCAGCGGCAAGGTGTCGCGGGCGCTGACCCGTACGCGGTACCTCGAGGGTGCCTTCGCGCCGTCCGCCGCGCCGCGCGGCCGTGCGGCGACGGCGGGCAGCACGCCGGGTGCCACGGGATGAGGGCCGACGAAGAGGCCGCGGTGCGCCGCCTGATCGCCGAGCGGGTGGCCGCGTGGAGCGGCACGGCCGCCGAGGACGTCCCGATGGACCTGTCGTTCGCGGACCTCGGCATGTCCTCGCGGGACGCGGTCGCCCTGGCCGGGGAGTTGTCCCGGATCGCGGGCCGTGAGCTGCCGTCGACGCTGCTGTGGGAGTCACCCACCGGGGAGGCGCTGGTGGCTCGCCTGTGCGCCGCGGCGGACGAGCAGACGGCGACCGGGCCGGTCGGCGCGCCGACCGCCCGGGGACCCGTACCGCCCGGCGAGCCCGTCGCCGTCATCGGCGTCGGGTGCCGGCTGCCCGGCGCGGTGCACGGCCCGGCCGACTACTGGCGGCTGCTGAGTGAGGGGGACGACGCGATCCGGCGTGTGCCGGAGGACCGGTGGCGGGACTTCACCGCCTTCCCGCCCACCGACGCGCCCCCGTACGGCGGCTACCTGGACGACATCGCCGGGTTCGACGCCGAGTTCTTCCGCATCACACCGCGCGAGGCCGCGGTGATGGATCCCCAGCAGCGGATCCTGCTGGAGGTCGTCCACGAGACGCTCGACCACGCCGCCGTCCGCGCCGGGTCGCTCGCGGGCACCTCCACCGGTGTCTTCGTCGGCGTCTCCGCCCCGGAGTACGGCCAGCTCACCGGCGCCGACCCGGCCGCCGTGGACCCCTGGGCCCCGGCCGGCGCGGCGTTGAGCGTCACCGCGGGACGGCTGGCGTACGTCCTGGACACCCGCGGGCCGAGCATGGCTGTCGACACCGCCTGCTCGTCCTCGCTGGTCGCCGTGCACCACGCCTGTGTGAGCCTGCGCACGGGCGAGAGCGACACCGCCGTCGCGGCCGGGGTGAACCTGTTGCTGTCGCCCACCATCGGTGTCGCGTTCGGGCGGGCGGGTGCCCTCGCGCCGGACGGGCGGTGCAAGCCGTTCTCGGCGGCGGCCGACGGCATCGGGCGCGGTGAAGGGTGCGCGGCCGTCCTGCTGAAGCGGCTGTCCGACGCGGAGCGGGACGGCGACCGCGTTCTCGCCGTGATCCGCTCCACCGCCGTCAACTCCGACGGCCGTTCCGCCGGTCTCATGGCACCCAACCCGGCTGCCCAGCAAGCCCTGTTGGAGATGGCCTACGCGCGGGCCGGGCTCGCTCCGGGGCACGTCGACTTCGTCGAGGCGCACGGCACCGGCACCCCTCTCGGGGACCCGATCGAGGCCGGCGCGCTCGGCGCGGTACTCGGCCGGGGCCGCGACCCGGACCAGCCGTTGCTGCTGGGCTCCGTCAAGGGCAACCTCGGCCACCTGGAGTCCGCCGCGGGCATCGCGGGCCTGGTGAAGACGGTGCTCGCCCTGCACCACGACAGCATCCCGCCGTCCCTGCACTGCACCGACGGCGGCGGCACGCTCGGCGACGCCCGGCTGCGCGTGGTGACCGAGCCCGAGCCGTGGCCCCGCTACGGCGGCACGGCCACCGCGGGGGTCTCCGCGTTCGGCTTCGGCGGCACCAACGCCCATGCCGTCCTTGAGGAATGGCAGCGCCCCGTGCTCGCCCCCGCCGACGAGCCGCCCGCCCGCCTCCACCTCCTGTCCGATGTCGACGCCGAGCGGGTCCGCGACACCGCGGCCCGACTCACCGCATGGCTGCGGACGCCCGGGGGCGGCGCCGCACACCCCGCCGACGTGGCGCGCACACTGGCCGGGCGTGTCCGTCGCGGACCCGTGCGGGCCGCCGTCATCAGTCCCGGTGGGGGCGAACTGGCCGACGTGCTGGACGCGTTGGCGGCGGGACGCCGGGACGCCCGGGTCGCGACCGGCGACCGCGACCTCGTCGGGCGCGGCACGGTGTGGGTCTTCTCCGGGTACGGCAGCCAGTGGGCCGGCATGGGGCGCCGGCTGCTGGCCGAGGAACCCGCGTTCGCCGCCGCCGTGGAGAAGCTCGACCCCCAGCTCGCCGCGGAGTGCGGCCTCTCGCTGTACGACCATCTGTCGTCCTGGTCCGGCCTGGACCGCCTTGAGGTCGCCCAACCTGTGCTGTTCGGGCTGCAGTTGGCGCTTGCGGACCTGTGGCGCTCGTACGGCGTCGAACCCGTCGCCGTGATCGGTCACTCCATGGGGGAGGTGGCCGCCGCCGTCTGCGCAGGCGCCCTGGATGTAGCGGACGGGGCCCGCGTCATCGCCGTACGGGCCAGGTTGCTGAGCGGGCTGCGCGGGGGCGCGATGGCTGCCGTCGACCTGGACGACACCGAACTGGGCTCCCT
Source organism: Streptomyces sp. SAS_270 (assembly GCF_052543295.1). Taxonomy (NCBI): domain Bacteria; kingdom Bacillati; phylum Actinomycetota; class Actinomycetes; order Kitasatosporales; family Streptomycetaceae; genus Streptomyces; species Streptomyces sp. SAS_270. Next base: position 111,677 of record NZ_JBMNDS010000018.1, on the reverse strand, counting down.
GGAACGGGACTTCCCGGGCGTCCATGTCGCCGTGCACTCCTCGCCCCGGCAGAAGGTCGTCACCGGGGACGAGGAGGCGGTGGCCCGGATCGTCGGCGCACTGACCGGACAGGGCCGGGTCGCCCGGGCCATGCGGGTCGTCGGTGCCGGGCACTCTCCTCAGGTCGACACACTGCTGCCGGCGCTCACCGAGGCGCTGGGCGACATCCGGGGCAGTCGACCGCGCGTCCCCGTCTACTCCACCGTCCTCGACGACCCGCGCGGCGACTGCGCGTTCGACGCCGCCCACTGGGCCGCCAATCTACGACGGCCGGTGCGGCTGGACCGGTCCGTCGCGGCCGCCGCAGCCGACGGCCACACCGCGTTCGTCGAGATCTCACCGCATCCGGTGCTGACGGGCGCCGTCACGGACACCGCGCCCGGCGCCCTCGCTCTTGCCACGCTGCGCCGCGACGAGGACGGCAGCGCCGCGTTCGCCGCACGGTTGGGCGCCCTGTTCGCCGCGGGGCAGCGCCTGCCGCTCCCGGCCGGCCGCGTCATCGACCTGCCCGCGCCGCGCTGGCGGCACGTGCGGCACTGGTGGACGGACGGCCGGACGGACACCGGCGGCAGGAGCCGACCGGCGGCCGCGCCACCCGCGTCCCTCCCGGCGGGCGCCGACGTGCCGGTGGCGGAGGGGACATCCTCGGTGATCGCCCGGCTGAGCCACCACATCGCCGCCGTCACCGGCCATCCGCCGGCCCGCATCACCCCCAGCGCCTCACCTGCCGACCTCGGCCTGGACTCGCTGATGGCCGTCCGCATCCGTACGGCCGTGGAGCGGGAGTTCGGCATCGACCTGCCCCTGCGCGACCTGCTCGGCGCCGCCACCGTCGAGGAGGCGGCCACCCGCATCCGGCAGGCTCTGCCACCGCATCGGGCACTCGACACCTCGCTCCTGCGGGCCCTGCGCACCACCGGCTCCCGGCCCCCGCTGTTCCTCTTCCACGCAGCCGGCGGACCGACCACCGTCTACCGTCCGCTGGCCGAACGGCTCACGGAGGGCCGGCCGGTGTACGGGCTGGAGCGCATCGAGGAGGCCCGCACCGTGGCCGACAAAGCGCGGCGCCACGCCGAGGAGATCACCGCCGAGCACCCCAACGGGCCCTGTCTGCTGGGTGGTTGGTCCTTCGGCGGGTTCGTGGCCCAGGAGACCGCGCGACAACTGACGGCCGCCGGGCGCACGGTGGAGCTGGTGGTGCTCATCGACTCCGTACGCCCGCTCCCGCAGCCGGACCTGACGCGGGCCGACCGGATTCGCGCCCACTTCAAGGGCTTCGCCCGCCACGTCGCCGAAACCTACGGTGTCCGGCTGGAGTTGCCGTACGACGACCTCGTGGCCACGGACGACGACCGCGACCGCATCGACACCGTACTGCGGGCCCTGCGCGAGGCCGCCGATGTGCCGCCCGCCGCGCTGGAGCACCAGCGGGCCTCCTATCTGGACCTGAGGACCGGCGAGGAGCACCGCCCGGCGCGCCACGACGGCCGCGTGATCCTCTACCGGGCCACCGAACCGGCTCCGCACACCGTGCGCGACGCGGCGTACGAGCGGGACGACGAGGCGCTGGGCTGGGACGAGGTGTGCCCGCGCCTGGAGGTCGTGCCGGTCGCCGGGCACCATCTGTCGCTGCTCGATCCGCCGCACGTCGACACGATCGCCGCCCATCTGAACCGGGTGCTCGCCGAGCGGACACCCTGAACCGGACCCCCGAGGAGCCGCCATGCCCGACCGCCCCGCCCCCGTGTCCCGGCGCACCGTCGTCAAAGCGGCGGCCACCGCCGGTGCGGCCGTCCTGTTCGGCACGACGGTCGCCGCCGGCCGTGCCCGGGCGGCGACCCGCCTCGGACCGCGCACCCTGGACGTGTCCGTCTCCTCCGCCGCTCTGGGCCGCAGCGCACCCGTCCGACTCATCCTGCCCTCGGGCTTCGGCACGCAGGCCGGGCGGACCTATCCGGTTCTGTACCTGCTGCACGGTGCCCACGACGACTACACCTCGTGGACCCGGGAGACGGACATCGAGGCGTTCACCGAGGGCCGCGACCTGATCGTGGCGATGCCCGACGCGGGTCCCACCGGCATTCCCAGCGCCTGGCGCGGCGGCCCCGACTACGAGACCTTCCAGGTCCAGGAGGTCCCGGCGGTGCTCGCCCGGGACTACCGGGCCTCCGCGGTCCGGGCGGTCGCCGGGGTCTCCACCGGTGGCTACGGCGCCATGGCGCACGCGGCCCGCCACCCGGGCGGGTTCGCCGCCGCGGCCTCCTACAGCGGGGTCCTCGACACCACCGCGCCTGCAGTCCCCGCCATCGTGGACGCCATCGTGGCCCGCGAGAGTCTGTCGCCCCGCTCCCTGTGGGGCCATCCGCTCCTGGACTTCGCCACCTGGCGGGACTTCAACCCGCGGGCCCGCGCCGCCGGATTGCGGGGCACCGCCCTGTACGTCTCCAACGGCAGCGGACTGGCCGGCGGCAGCGGAGATCCGCTGCCCGAGGCGCTGGAGAGCGCCCTGTGGCCGTCCGCCCACAGCTTCACCGGCACGCTCGCGCGTCTGGACATCCCGGCCACCACCCACTACTACGCAGGAGGAGGACACAGCTGGGCCTACTGGAAGCCGGAGTTCACCGCGTCGTGGCCGATGCTCGCCCATGCGCTGGGCCTGCCGGAGTGATGTCGGTGCCGTCGGGGCACGGAACGGAGCAGAGGGGCCGTTCGTCCAACCCGGGACATCCCGCTCGTCCCACGGGCAACAGCGCGCGGGCGAGCCGCTTCCGGGTGAAAGGAGTGTCCGCGATGGCGGTCCCCGCCCCGCACGGCGTACCGGACGGCCCCGAGGCCACGCCGGTGCCGCCCGCGCTGGCCGAACTGTTGCGCGCCCGGCTCGACGCCGTCTCCGACGAGGTGGAGGCGGAGGTCCGCCGCCAGGTTCCCGAGTACGCGCGCCCTTCCGACGGGGTGTTCGGCAGGAACCTGCGGGCCGGGGTGGTGCAGGCCCTGACCCTGTTCGTCGATCACATCGCGGACCCGCGCGAGCACGGGGACGCCATCGCCGCGACGTACCACGAACTCGGCCGCGGGGAAGCCCTGGAAGGCCGCAGCCTGGACGCGCTGCAGTCCGCGCTCCGGGTCGGCGGGATGCACGCGTGGCGGCTGATGGGGCGTACGGCGGAGGAACTCGGGCTGGACTCGACGGCCGTTACCGCGCTGGGCGAGCTCGCGTTCCGGACCGTGCACGAGGTCGCGGAGGCCGCCGCGGCCGGCTACGCGGAGGCCCAGCTGCGCAGCGCGGACGAGCTGGAACGGCGCCGCAGACGCCTGCTGGACCTGCTCCTCGACGAGGGGCCGGTGTCCCCGGAGGCCGTTCACGGCCTGGCGCACAGCGCGCGGTGGCCGGTGCCACGACAGGTCGCCGTGGTGGCGCTCGCCGCACCCCCGGACCGGCAGGAGGAGGACAGACCGCTGGCGGCCGCCGGCGCTCTGGTGGACATGAAGTCACGGCCGCCGCGCATGCTGGTGCCCGACCCCGAAGGCTCCGGCCGCTTCGGCGGCCGGGCGTTCACACTCGCGCTGCGCGGCCGCCCCGCCGCGATCGGTCCGACGGTCCCGCTCACCGACGCCGGGCAGTCGCTGCGCTGGGCCGTCCGCGCCCTCGGGCTGATGGGCCGCGGAATCCTGCCACGCCAGAACGTGGTGCGCTGCGCCGACCATCTGTCCACGCTGCTGCTGTACGGCGACGAGCCCTTGCTCGCCCAGTTGGAGGCACGCGTCCTGGCCCCGCTCGACACGGCCTCGGCGGGGCAGCGCGTCCGGCTCGCCGAGACACTGCTGGCCTGGCTGCTCAGTGGCAGCAACGTGCCGGACGTCGCCGCCCGCCTGCACATCCACCCGCAGACGGTCCGCTATCGCCTGCGCCAGCTGGAGAAGCTCTTCGGCGACACCCTGCACGATCCCGGCGCCCGCCTCGACCTCATCCTCGCGCTGCGCGTCGGGGAACTGCGGAATTGCGGGAACTAGGGCGACTCACCCGGGAACAAAAATACGAGGCGTTTCCATAATCCCCGGCATAACACTCCGTCAGAGAATGCCCATACGTTTGGGACCGTCCTTTTTCGCAGGCGCTTCATGCGCCCCGAACGCGGAGGATCCCCATGCGTATCCGCTTATGTCTCGCCGCGCTCTCGCTGGCCGGCGGCGCCGGACTCGCCACCCTCTCGGCGCCCATGGCGTCGGCCGCCACCTGCACGGACATCGATGTGGTCGCGGCCCGCGGCACCTTCGAGCCGGGCACGCTCGGCGCCATCGTCGGCGACCCGGTCTTTTCCGCACTGCAGAAGAAACTGACGGGCAAAACCCTGTCCAGCTATGCGGTGAACTACCCCGCGGACCTTTCCCTGACATCGGCCGCGCAGGGAAACGCGGATCTGGTGAACCACGTCGACCGCCAGGCGGCGGCTTGCCCGAATCAGCGTTTCGTTCTCGTGGGCTATTCGCAGGGCGCGAACGTGGTCGACAACTCGGTGGGTATCAGCAGCGCGGGCGCCGTGGTCGGCAGCCCCATCGTGGCGACCATTCCCGGCGCGGTCGAGCCGAGAGTCGCCGCGGTGCTGCTGTTCGGCAACCCGATCCGAGCCCTCGGCAAGAGCGTCACGGGCGTCTACCAGAGCCGCACGATCGACTTCTGTGCCAAGGGCGACCCCATCTGCGAGAGCGGCGGGGGTGATGTGCTCGCGCACCTCGGCTACACCGCCGACGCCGACGCGGCGGCCGTCTTCGCCGCGGGCCGGGCCTGATCCGTACCGGCACGAACGGGAGCGCGCGGCACGGCAGGAGCCCGGGGGGGATCCTCCCGGGCTCCTCTCGCCTGTCACTCAACACGTGCGGGCGAGGATGTACGGCTAGGACCGAGCCGGCGCCCGGGCGAAGTCCGCGAGGGTGGTGGAGACCGGCTCGGGGCGGCCGTTGTTCTGCGCGGGCGCCGCGGTCAGCACGTCGAGGTGCTGGTAGCCGTCGGCGACCACAGGGTGCAGGTCGGACGGAATCCGGCCGGCCAGCAGTCCGTCACCCGCGAGCACCGTGACCGTCGGACGGGCGGTGAGCCCGTCGGGATGGACGACGAGCTTCTTCACCTGGGGTGAGCCGGCCAGTTCAAGGTCGGTGACCAGCTTGGTCGGGAAGTACTGCTCGGTGAAGTCCAGCGGCTGCACGGCCAGACTGCGGGCCAGCTCCTGGAGGTCGGTGACCTCCTTGCCGGCGGCGGTGAACGGGGTGCCGTCGGCCGACCGGTGAACGGGGTCGTCGGGGGCGCCGACGCGGTCGTAGTCGCGCCAGGTGTAGAGCGGCCCGTGCGGCCGGTCGGGGATGGCCTTGTACGCGGTGCCGAACAGCCCGGGCTGCTGTGAACTCCCGTTGGCGGCAGGGAAGTTCTTGTCCGCGAGCGGCCCGCCGTCGAAGAAGCCGACGCTGCTCTGCAGGAACGCCAGGGGTACGGAGTTGTCGTCCATCAGCGCCCCGAGCACCGCCGCGTTGGTGAGCCGGAAGTCCTTCACCGTGGGTGAGCCGGCGAGGAAGGTGGTGGTGTCCTTGGAGAACAGGAAGCGATTGGTGCCGTCGATGTTGGCGTCGGAGGGCAGGTAGCGGGGCAGGTCGGCCTCGGCGCCGGGGTCCTGGAGGGCTCCGAGGCCGGCGATGGCGAGCAGGGTCATGGTCTCCGGGTTGAGGAGCACGGGCGCGGACAGCGCGCGCGGGAGCGCCCCGCTGTCGAGCCCCGCCTGCACGGCCGCGTAGCCGAGGCCGACGTCGGGCATGCCGATGCCGTCAGGCATGCTGCCGCTCAGGTCGGCCAGTGATGTGGAGACGGTGGTGTCGAGGGCGAAGTAGCCGGCGCACTGGTTGTATCCGGCGTCCGCCGTGGTGGCGCGGTCGCCGTCGAAGTCCGCGGCGGCGAAGTACCCGGTGATCACCCCGCCCAGCGAGTGCCCGCCGCACAGTACCTTCCGTTCGCGCAGACCCTGGTCGGGCAACTCGGCGGCGAGCAGGTCGTACTGGTCCCGCACGGTCTGCTCGACGCCGAGCCTCGCCATCCACCCCAGTCGCCCGTCGGCGGCGTATCCGGCGAAGGTGCGGCCCTCGACCTCTTTGCCCCGGTAGTAGTAGTCGACGGCCGTGTGCTGGTCGCCGGAGGCGATGCCGGTGCGGTCCTCCAGACAGTTGGAGCGCCGGTCGAGGGCCCAGAACTCGATGTGCTGCCCCTGCTCGGCGGCGCGGGCCACGGTGTTGCGGGCGACGCTGTCGAACGCCCCTGCACCCTCCAGGATGCCCGGCTGGGCGACGAGGATCCGGTCGGCATCGGCCGAGGCGTCCGGCCCGTCGGCGGCGCGGTAGCGCAGGTACGACAGCCAGTCGCACGAGTCCGGACGCGCCCCGGCCGATCGTGGCAACGGCACCTTCACCCGCACCACCGACTCACGTACGCCGACGCCCGCGGACGCCGATGCCACCGGCGTCTCGGTCCGCGCACCGGCCGCCCCGGCGCCGGGGGCCGCTGCTGTGAGCGTCCCCGTGGTCAGCAGCACCGCCAGCGCGGCGCTGCGCCACGTTCTTCCTCTGCTGCGTCTCATGTCCATGCCCCGGACGGTAGGACCGCCCCCGTCCTACGCTCAGGCAGTGCTGACAGGAACGCAGATTCCGGTGTGCCGTTTGTCACCGGTGACGCACTCGGCCGACGGTATGTCGTGTGCCGTCGAATCGGTGATCGACAAACTGTCTCCTATGCTCGATGCGAACCTTCGAACCACAAGGAGCAGAGCAATGAGTGAGAACGTCTTCTTCGACGTGTCCGCGGACGGCGAGCCGCTCGGCCGCATCGAGTTCAAGCTGTTCGACGACGTCGTCCCGAAGACTGCCCGGAACTTCCGTGAGCTCGCGACCGGCGCGCACGGTTTCGGCTTCAAGGGGTCGCCGTTCCACCGGGTCATCCCCGACTTCATGCTGCAGGGTGGCGACTTCACCAGGCAGAACGGCACGGGCGGCAAGAGCATCTACGGTGAGAAGTTCGCGGATGAGAACTTCCAGCTCAAGCACACCAAGCCGGGTCAGCTGAGCATGGCCAACGCGGGCCCGAACACCAACGGCTCGCAGTTCTTCATCACGACGATCGTCACCGACTGGCTGGACAACAAGCACGTGGTCTTCGGTGAGGTCGTCGAGGGCATGGACGTCGTCAAGGCGATCGAGGGATTCGGCAGCCGCTCCGGCGCCACCTCCAAGAAGATCGTCATCGAGGACAGCGGCACCGTCTGATCGTCCGGCGGCGGGACGAGAGTCCCGCCGCCGGGTGGTCCCCCGCCGTCCCGTGCGGTCCCAGGTCACGCGTTGCCCAGCGACAGCCCGTCCATCGGCAGCGAGCGCAGGAAGTCCTCGGCATCGAAGATCTGCCCGGCGGTGACGACGCCGGTGGCCCGGCCGCGGCCGTCCAGGATCCGTTCGGCGGCCTCCACCACGATCGGCGCCGTGAAGGCGTAGATGTCACGGCCGTGCACCGCCACCCGCCGCTCCTCGTCCCCCCGCCGGACGACGACCTCGACCAGGAACACCTGGGCCGATCGGCCGTCGGCATCCACCGCCTGCGGAGCCCTGGTCTCCGGGCCGCTGAGGTCCTTCAGCGGGGTGGTGTTCAGGAAGGTGCTGATCCGCTCGGGGTCCAGATGCCGGGAGATGGTGATCACATCGGTGGTCGAGAACTCCCCCACCACGTCCTGGGTTCCGAACGAGGCGGGGAAGGTCCAGGTCCCCCGCGGCTGCGGCACGTCGCCCGCGACGACCCGCAGCTGGTGGTCCGAGTGGACCACCCGGCGCCCGGCCCTGCGTTCGCCGGCCAGCAGCGTTCCCCGGGTGGGGTGCCAGCTGTCCAGGGCCACCGCGACCGAGATCTCGTCGGCCGCCGGCCAGTCACCGATCGCGACGGTGGCGAGCAGGTCGCCGAGCGCGCCGTAGAACGCCATCACCGGCGCCACCACGATGCCCGCCTCCTTCACCCGGGCGTCGTCCTGGTAGGTGTCGAAGGTGCTGGACGCGACCAGGGTCTCGCCGGTGACGTCCAGGTAGTGGATTCCCGCCCGCAGCGCGGCCTCGACCAGCGCCGGCGCGGTCTCGCCGAACGGCCCGGCGCAGTTGATCACCAGCGCCGCGCCGGCGAGCGCGCGGTCGAGCGAGGCCGGGTCGTCGACCGAGGCGACCCTCGACTCCACACCGGGGTGGGCGGCGGCCGCGGCCGCCAGCTTCCCCGCGTCCCGCCCGGACAGCACCGGTGTCCAACCGCGCTTCACCAGCTCCGCCGTCACAAAGCGGGCGGTGTGCCCGTAGGCGCCGAACACGGCGACAACCGGCTTCACGGAGCCGCGGTCGGGTCGGTCGTCGGTCTTCGTCATCAGATCTCCTCAAGCCGTTTCAACTGCTTACGATCATGCTGTGCGGGGCCGCCGATGACCACGGTCGACAACGTCAACCTGCGCTAGATTCGCGTCATGCGCGCCCATCACGTCGTCATGGCCGTCACCGACGACATGCCGATATTCGAAGCAGCCGTCCCCTGCCAGATCTTCGGCGTCGACCGGCCGCACCTCGCAGATCCCTGGTACCGGTTCTCGGTGGTCCCGGTCGGCAGCGCGCAGGTACGGCTGAGCCCGGGCTTCTCCCTCGCTCCGGTCGGCCAGGGCTGGGATCCGGAATCGACGGACACCCTTGTCATCCCGGCCTGCGAGAACGTGCACGAGGACCCGCCGGCGGAGCTGGTGGACCTCGTTCGCGAGGCGTACGAACGCGGGATCCGGATCCTGTCCATCTGTTCCGGCGCCTTCGTCCTGGCCGCCGCCGGAGTGCTCGACGGGCGCCGGGCCACCACTCACTGGCTGCACGCCGAGGAGCTGAGCCGCCGCTATCCCGCCGTCCGCGTCGACCCGTCCGTGCTCTACGTGGAGGACACCGACGTGATCACCTCCGCGGGGACGGTCGCCGGGATCGACGCCTGCCTGCACGTGGTGCGGATCGACCACGGGTCCGCGGTGGCCGCCGAACTGGCCCGCCGGCTGGTCACCCCGCCGCACCGGGACGGCTGGCAGGCCCAATACCACCGCCCGGCCTCGCCCGTGGTCCGCGACGACTGGCTGGCCCCCATGCTGGAGTGGGCGGGTGAGCAGCTGCACATGCCGCTGACCACCGCCGACCTGGCCGCCCAGGCCAATGTCAGCGTGCGGACCGTCGAGCGCCGGTTCGCCGAGGCCCTCGGGATGTCGCCGCTGCGCTGGCTGCTGCAGCAACGGGTGCGCCGGGCCCAGCAGTTCCTGGAGACCAGCGACCGGCCGGTCGAATGGATCGCCGACACCTGCGGGTTCGGCGGCTCGGCCGGTCTGCGGGCCCACTTCGCCCGCATCGTCGGTGTGTCACCCACCATCTACCGGCGGAAGTTCCACGAGCGCTCCGACGCGGTGCGGGTGGCCATCTGACCGAGGGCCGGCAGGCCGTCCGGTCGGGCGCGCTCAGTGGCCTCGGAACGCCTCCTCCAGCCACCAGGAACCACGGTCGCCGGCCACCTTGGCGTCGACGAGCAGAGGCGCGGACCGCGGACCGGTCAGCCAGTCCTGCACGGCCTTCAGGTCGGCGATCGTGCGCACGGTCACGCCCTCGAATCCGTACCCTCGCGCGACGGCGGCGATGTCCGTCGGCGGGAACCTGACCGTGTCGAGCGCGTGTCCCTCGGGCCCGAAGTGGTGCACCTCCGCTCCGTAGGCGTCGTCGTTGTACACGACGACCACCATCGGCAGCCCGAGCCGCCGTACCGTGTCCAGTTCGGCCGCGCTCATCAGCGCACCGCCGTCACCGAGCGCGGCCACGGGAAGCCGGTCCGGCCGTGCCAGCGCCGCGCCGATCGCGGTCGCCAGCCCCAGACCGATCGACTGGAACGCCTGGGTGAAACAGAAGCCGTGGTGGTCCGGCACCGACAGGTACGTGCTCGGATAGCCCATGAAGTTGCCGGAGTCCACACCGATCACCCGCTCGGCGGGAAGGATGTCGTCGAGCGCGATGGTCAGCGTCCGCGGGTCGATGCGCTCACGGCTGCTCATGTCCTCGTACGGCACGTCGCGCAGGCGCACACGTGCGGCGATGGCCGCGGCGCGCTCGGCCGTCCGGTAGCCCTCCTGTCGCCCGGCGCCCGCTTCCAGCACGCGCCGCGCGGTGAGGCGTACGTCCCCGGTGACGCCGAGGTGCACGTCCCGGTGCGTCCCGAGTGCCGACGCGTCGTCGTCGACCTGGACGACCGTCGTCCGAGGGCCGATGAGCCGGCCGTGCCGCGTCGTCCACATGTTCAGCGCGCAGCCCCAGCCCACGATCACATCCGCCGCCGAGATCAGCTCGGCCGCGAGCGGGGAGGCGAAGCCTCCCGAAACGTCGAGCGACCAGGGGTCGCCTCGGAAGAGCCCGCGCGCGACGGCCGACGTCGCGAGCAGCGCGCCGTAGCGCTCGGCGAGGGCCGTGAGGGCCGCGCGGCAGCCCGGCCCGCGGGATCCCCGGCCGGCCACGAAGACCGGCCGCCGGGAGCGCTCCAGGACCTGCGCCAGCGCCGCCACGTCGGCCGCCGTCGGCTCGACCGCGGCCCGCTCGGGCGGGGGCGCGGCCAGGGCCGACGCATCGTCCGGGACCTCCAGGGCCTGCACTTCGAGGGGCATGTTGAGCAGCACGGTGCGGCGTTCGTGCAGGGCCCGTCCGACTGCGGCGCAGGCCTGCTCGACGGCGTTCTCCGCCGAGGTCACGCGCGCCGTGACGGCGCCCACCGCGTGGGCCAGCGCCTCCTGGTCGACGTAGAAATTGGACGTGGGCCGGGTCACCTCCGCAGCCAGCACAAGGAGCGGCGTTCGGCTCTTGGCCGCCTCGGCGACACCGGTGACGGCATTGGTCAGACCGGGTCCCTGATGCACACTCAGCGCGGCCACTTTGCCGCTGGTGCGGGCGTAGGCGTCGGCCATCGTCGCCGCGCGCCACGAGGGCGGCGCGGCGACGAACCGTGCGCCGGCCGCGACCATGGCGTTGGTCAGATGGAAGTTGCCCGAACCCACCACGCCGAACACGTGGTCGACGCCGGCGGCATGCAGGGCCCGGCCGACGGCTTCGGCGACCTTCATGAGCGGACCGTCAGAAGCTTCAGGTCCTTGCGGATGTCAGGGAGCTTCATGAGCGCTCCACCAGAGCGAGCACCCGCGCCGGGGACCCCGATCCCGTGACGATGGGCAGCGGTCCCGCGATGACGACCGACCCGGTCGCCGGCAACGCGGCCAGGTTCCGCAACTGGGTCAGCCCGTACTTGTCGCTGCCCATGAGGTAGGAGTGACACGGGAAGACCGGGTCGAACGCGTGCGCACGTCCGGCGTCGGTGCCCACGGTCTCGACACCGAGGCCGAGCACCGGTGACTCCTTTGCCACCCAGCGGGCGCATTCCGCGGACAGACCGGGTGTGTGCGGGCCGTTCTCGTCGGCGTTGAGGAACTCCTCCTGCGTGTCCGAGCGGGCGTCCCAGCCGGTGCGCAGCAGCAGCCAACCGCCGTCGGGCAGCGGCCCGTTCGCCGCCTCCCACGCCTTCACATGGTCCACCTCGACCAGGAAATCGGGGTCCTGCTCGGCCTCGGCGGTGAAGTCCAGCACGACCGCCGGTGCGATCAGCCGGCGCGCCGGCACCGACGCGACATCGGCGAGGTCCTTCCCGGTGACCCAGTGGTTCGGTGCGTCGAAGTGGGTGCCGGTGTGTTCACCGCTGCGGAAGTTGTTCCAGTACCAGGCCGGACCCCGGTCGTCGTACCTGCTGATCTCCTCCAGTTCGAACACCGCGGTCTGGCCGAAGTCGGCGGGCAGTTGAATCACCGGTGTGGACGACGACAGCGGGGACGTGAGGTCGACGACTTCGATGGCCCCACCCCGCAACGCGGACACCAGAGCGGCGAGGACGGACGGTTCGGGCACGGGGCCTCCTGAAACGACGACGGTGAAGCTGTCGGGCGATCCGCGGGATCGGATCCGGATGGATGCCGCGGACCCAGAAAGATGCTGACGCGGGCCGGTGTCCCTGTGAAGACTCGGTCGGGCATCGACCGCACCGGATTCCTGCGCGGCGGGTCACCCCGCCAGGGCCGACCGGGCCGCCGCGACGGCCTGTTCGGCGTAGCCGCGGCCGAACAGCACGGCGTGCACCAGCAGCGGGAAGAGCTGGTGCACTCCGATGCGGTCCGGCCAGCCGTCGGCGAGCGGCGCCGCGTCCTGGTAGCCGTCCCGTACCGCCTCCAGGTGCGGGCAGCCGAACAGTTGAAGCATCGCCAGATCGGTCTCCCGGTGCCCGCCGTGCGCGGCCGGGTCGATCAGCCAGGTATGCCCGTCGGCGCCCCACAGCACGTTGCCGTTCCACAGGTCGCCGTGGAGCCGGGCGGGCGGCTCCGCGGGGCCCGCCAGCTCCGGCAGTCGCTCGCAGACGCGCTCGACCACGGCGGCCTCGGCGTGGCGCACCGTGCCGCCGTCCACCGCCCGACGCAGGTAGGGCAGTACCCGATGCTCGGCGTACCAGCTCGGCCAGTGCGTGCGGACGGGGACGTTGCGCATGCGAGCGCGTCCGATGTACGCGTCCTCCGTGCCGCCGGGCGGCGGGGCGCCGAACGCGGGTGCGCCCGTGGCATGCAGGGCTGCCAGGTCGTGTCCGAACCGCGCCGCCGCCCGGGCGCTCGGTCGGCCGGGTGGGACCCGGTCGATCACGAGCCAGCGCCCGTCATGGCCGTGCACCGCAGGAACCCGAACGGTGCCGGCGTCGGCCAGCCAGCGAAGTCCTGCCACCTCGGCCCGCACCGCACCGGGGTCGTCACCGCGCTTGACCATCACCGACCGACCGTCGTCCAGGGTGACTTCGGCGAGAGTCCCGGACAGTGGGCGCTCGCCCGTCACGGGGCGCCCGGTGAGGCGGGCCGCCGCGGTGCCCGCGCTCTCGCTCTCGTCGGCGGCCGGTGGGGCAGTCATGTGTCGAGGCGCTCGCGCACCTGGGCGAGCGGGCGGTGCGTCCTGGTGTCGTTCATGGCCGGTACCTCGTCGCATCCCTCGATCGTGCCTCGCAGTCCATCACCGGGAGCGGGCCGGCGTCCAGGGACCCCGGACGCGGTGCGCGTCGTAGCGCTCGGATGACCGGTCCGGGAGTCCCGAACCAGCCATCGGAACCGGTCGCTTGTACCGCTCAGTTCTCCCGGCCGAACAACGCATCGTGAAGATGAGCGGCGAGTTCGCCGACCGTCGGCTTGTCGAACAGAAGCCTCGCCGACAGGTCGAGCCCGGTGAGCTGGTCGAGTCGGTTGCGGACCTGGATCACGGCCAGCGAGTCGAAGCCGAGGTCGGTGAACGGTTTGTCGTCGGGCAGCGCCGCCGGGTCCGGTTGGCCGAGCACGGCGGCGACCTCGGCCCGCAGCAGGTCGCGCAGCTCCGGTTCCGACATCTGCGCGGGCCAGCTCTGCCGGGTCGGCGCCAGGTGGTTGCGTACGAGGCCGCCGACGATCGGCGGCAGCGCTGCCGCGGTCGGGTCGAACAGGACGGGCACCAGCACCGGTTCGGCCGAGCCGAGCGCGGCGTCGAACAGTGCGAGTCCCTGCTCCGCGCTGAGACCGGCGATGCCGGACGCGTTGATGCGCCGCCTGGCAAGGTCGGAGATCTGCTCGCCGAGACCTCCGCCCGGCTCCCACAACCCCCAGGCCAGTGACACCGCCGGCAGTCCGAGCGCACGGCGATGACCGGCCAGTGCGTCCAGGAACCGGTTGGCCGCACCGTAGTTGGCCTGTCCTGCCTTGCCGAAGATGCCGGCGACGGAGGAGTAGAGCACGAACGCCGACAACGGAAGGTGCGCGGTGGCCTCGTGCAGCACCCAGGCCGCATCGGCCTTGGGCCTCAGTACGGTGTCCAGGCGGGCCGGTGTCTGGGTGGCGAGCACGCCGTCGTCGAGCACGGCCGCGGTGTGCACGACCGCCGTCAGGGGCGGGTCGCACGCTGCGATCAGCCCCTGCACCGCGGAGCGGTCGGCCACGTCGGCGGCGACGATCCGCACGTCGGCGCCCAGTTCGGACAGCTCCGTCCGCAGGTGCTCCGCGTTCGGCGCCGCCGGGCCGCGCCGACTGACCAGGAGGAGGTGTCGGATGCCGTGCTCGTGGACGAGATGCCGGGCGAGCAGAGCGCCGAGCACGCCGGTTCCGCCGGTGATCAGGACGGTCCCGGCCGGGTCGATGGGCCGGGTGTCGCTCGGCGCCGCACGCCGGATCCGCAGGGCGTGCGGTACGCCGTCCCGGATGGCCAGTTGTGGTTCGGGGTTGCCGCCTACGAGGTCCAGCACGCGCTCCGCCGGAAGGTCGGTGTCCAGGTCGACCAGAGTGATCCGCTCCGGGTGTTCGGCGGCGGCGGCGCTCACCAGGCCGGCCGCGGCGGCGGCCGCGAGGTCCGGGTCGGGGGTGGTGGCGTTCCGGGTGACGACGACGAGTCGGCCGCCCGATGCCTGCCCCTGTCGTTGCCAGGTGTGCAGTGCTTGCAGCGCGCGTGTCGTCAGGGACCGGACCTCGACTCCGTCTTCGTTGGCGCTCCGGTCCCCGGCGATCTTGACGATCGTCGTCTCGCCGGTGGCGGGTACGGCCGCTACCGGGATCCATTGCGGGCGGAAGAGCATGGTGTCCTGCGGTGCCATCGGCCTGGTGAACATCGAGGCCACTGTGGCGACCGGCTCGCCGGTGTCGTCGAAGATGTCGACGCCGATGGTGTCGGGACCGGTGCGCACACACCGGATCCGTGCGCTTCTCGTGCCCGGTGCGTACAGCTCGACGCCGTTCCACACGAAGGGCACCCGTGCCCCGCCGGCCGGACCTTCGGCCAGCGCGGCCGCGTGGACGGCCGCGTCGAGCAGCACGGGGTGCAGCCCGAACCTGCCGGCGACGCCGTCGGGCAGAGCGACTTCGGCGAACACTTCGTCGCCTCGGCTCCACAGGGCGGTCACCGCACGGAACGCGGGTCCGTACGCGAAGGTGTCGTAGCGCTGTGCCACATCGACTTGTGCGGCATCGGCGGGCGGCCACTCGCCGCGGTATCGCTCAGGTGCCGGACAGGGCGGCCGCAACCGGCCCGACGCGTGCCGCGTCCACTGCTCGGCCCCTCGCTGCTTGGCGTAGACGTCGATGCGCTGCCCGTCGACGACCACCTGGAGTTGGGTGTTGTCGTTGGGGGCCAGCCGCAACGGCGCCTCGATGGTCAGCTCGTCGACACCGGCTCCCGTACCGGCGTGCAACGCGATGTCGACGAACGCCGTCGCGGGGACCAGGGCCGAGTCGCCGACGACATGGTCGGCCAGCCAGCCGTGGGCGCGGACGGCGATCGCGCCACCGTGCACGATCCGCGGCGAGTCGGGGGCGACGAGGGCGGGTCCGAGCAGGGCGTGGCCGAGACCGCCGCCGCCCGGCTGCGGTGGATCGAGCCAGTAACGGCTGCGCTGGAAGGGATAGGTGGGCAGCGGGAACAGCCGGGCGCCGCTGCCCGCGAGCACGGATCGCCAGTCGACGGAGATCCCGGCGGTGTGCACGGCGCCGACCGCCGCGAGCAGCGTCTCGACCTCGTCGTGCCCGGCGCGCGTCGCCGGCACCGCCGCGGGAAGGCCCTCGGGATGCGGAAGCATTCCGGCCGCGGCGCGGCTGAGCACGGCGTCCGGGCCGACCTCAAGACAGGTGGTCACGCCGGATTCGGCGAGGGTGGACAGCGCGTCCGCGAAGCGCACGGTGTGCCGTGCGTGCCGTACCCAGTACTCGGCCGAGCACATCTCCTCGGAGACCCTGCCCGTCAGCCCGCACACCAACGGGATCTCGGGGCGCCGGTAGGTCAGGCTCTCGGCGACTTCGCGGAACGTGTCGAGCATGGGTTCCATCAGCGCCGAGTGGAACGCGTGGCTGACGCGCAGCGGGGTGCTGCGGCCGAACCGTTCGGCGATGGCGGTCGCAGCGGTCGCTTCGCCGGACACCACCACGGCGTGCGTGCCGTTGACCGCCGCGATCGAGACCCGGTCGGCGGCCTCGGCCACCAGCGGCGAGACCTCGGCCTCTGTGGCCGTCACCGCGATCATGACGCCGCCGGCGGGCAGCTCCGCCATCAACCGGCCGCGGGCGGCGACGAGCGTCGCCGCATCGTCCAGCGACAGCACACCGGAGACGTGCGCGGCGGCGATCTCACCGATCGAATGCCCGACGAGCACGTCCGGCCGCATGTCCCAGGACTCCAGCAGCCGGTACAGCGCGACTTCGAACGCGAACAGGGCGGCCTGCGCGTGGTCGGTGCGATCCAGCGGTTCGCCGCCGAAGACCAGCTCACGCACCGGACCGCCGAGCGCCTGACACGCCTGGTCGAAGGCTTCGGCGAACACGGGGAACGCCTGCGCCAACTGCTTCCCCATTCCCGCCCGTTGGGTACCCTGACCGCTGAACAGAAGCGCGAGGCGCGCGTCGGCCGGCACCACCGCCCCGGCGCGTTCACCGGCCGCCAGCGCACGCAGGGCGGCTCGGTCGCCGGCCGCGACCATGGCCCGGTGACCGAGTGCCGTACGCCCCGCCGCCAGCGTGTAGCCGACATCGATGTCGTCCGGCGCCTCAAGGAGCGCGGCGGCAACGGCCCGCAGTGCGGGGCCGTCGGCGCCGCTGAGCAGCTAGGGCGGGGCGAGGAACGCACGGCGCGGGTCCGGGTCCTCGGGCGGGGCCTCCTCGATGATCACGTGTGCGTTGGTGCCGCCGATCCCGAACGAGGAGACGGCCGCGCGTCGCGTCCGGTCGGCCCCGGGCCACGGCCGGCCCGTCGCGAGGAGTGCCACCCGGCCGGCCGACCAGTCGATGCGCGGGCTCGGCTTGTCGGCGTGCAGCGAGGGTGGCAACTGGCCGTGCCGCATCGCCTCGACCATTTTGATCACGCCGGCCACGCCCGCCGCCGCCTGGGTGTGCCCGAGGTTGGACTTCACCGATCCGAGCCACAGCGGCCGGTCCTGGTCCCGGCCCTGGCCGTAGGTCGCCAGCAGCGCTTCCGCCTCGATCGGGTCACCCAGTGGCGTGGCCGTTCCGTGTCCGTCGACCGCGTCGACGTCCGCCGGGGACAAGCCGGCATCCGCGAGCGCCGATCGGATCACCTCGCGCTGCGCGCGTCCGCTGGGCGCGGTGAGCCCGTTGGACGCGCCGTCGGCGTTCATCGCCGAACCGCGCAGCACCGCGAGCACCGGGTGACCGTTGCGACGGGCGTCGCCGAGCCGTTCCAGCAGTACCAGCCCGACCCCCTCCGACCAGGCGGTGCCGTCGGCGTCCGCCGCGTACGACCGGCAGCGGCCGTCCGGCGACAGGCCGCGCTGCCTGCTGAACGCCAGGAAGGTCCTCGGCGTGGACATCACCGTCGCGCCACCGGCCACCGCGAGAGAGCATTCACCCGTGCGCAGTGCCTTCGCCGCCCAGTGCAGGGCGACCAACGACGACGAGCAGGCGGTGTCGACGGTGACGGCGGGGCCGGTGAGACCGAACGTGTAGGAGATCCGCCCGGACGCGACGGCGTGCGACGACCCGATGCCCAGCCGCCCTTCCAGCTCATGCGACTCGAACCGGCTCGCGTAGTCCTCGTTCATGACACCGATGAACACACCCGCGCCGCTGCCGGCCCCAGTACCTGAGTCCGCGCCGCGCAGGGTCGTGGTGTCGATACCCGCGCGTTCGAAGAGTTCCCAGGACGTCTCCAGCAGCAGGCGCTGCTGTGGGTCGGTGGCGAGTGCCTCGCTCGGCGAGATGCGGAACATCCCGGCGTCGAAGTCGGCCGCGTCGTACAGGAAGCCGCCACGCCGGGTCGTGGAGCCGCCGATCCGGTCCGGGTCGGGGTCGTACAGGTTGTCCAGGTCCCAGCCCCGGTCGGCAGGGAAATCCCCCGTCGCGTCGACACCGTCGGAGACCAGCCGCCAGAGATCGTCCGGCGACCCGACACCACCCGGGTACCGGCATGCCATCGCCACGATGGCGATCGGCTCGGGGGCGGGCGGGCGCGGCGCCCGCGCTTCGGGTACGGCCTCGGGTAGGGGCTCTGACATCATCCGGGCGAGTGCGCCGATCAGTTCACCGGGGGTCGGGAAGTCGTAGACGAGCGAGTGCGGCAGGGCGAGGCCGGTGCGTACGGCGATCCGGCGTCGCAGCTGCACGCCGCCCAGGGACGACAGGCCCAGGTCCGTGAAGGCGCGATCGCGCCACCTGTCACCGCCGTCATCGACCTCGCCCCCGCCCCCGCCCCCGCCCTCACCGATGCCATCGCCATGGTCGTCGCACAGCGCAGCGATCTCCTCGCGTACGAGGTCTTCCAGCGCCGCCCGGCTCAACTCACGTCGCCCGGCCGCCTGTTCCGCCATGGCTCGGCGCAGGGGCTTTCCCGAGGACGTACGGGGAATCGTCTCGACCTGCCGGAATTCCACCGGCACCTTGTAGAGGCTCAGCCGGCGCAGGCACAGCCGGCGCAGTTCCTCGGGGTCGTAGCCGTCCGCTTCCGGGACGACGAACGCCACCGGGACCTCGCCGGCCAGTTCGTCGGGCCGGCCGACCACGAGTACGTCGCGCACCGAGGGCGACTCCGCGACCACGGCTTCCACCTCCAGCGGGTGGACGTTCTGGCCGCCGCAGATGATCACGTCGTCGAGCCGGCCGGCGACGGTGAGCCGACCGTCGTCGAGCCGCCCCGCGTCGCCGGTCCGGTACCAGCCGTCGTCGGCCGAGGAGGCGGGCTGCCCGTGGTAGCCGAGCATGAGTCCCGGTGTGCGGACCAGGATCTCGCCGTCCACGACCCGGACTTCGACTCCGTGCACGGGTGTCAGGCCTGTCTCGCCCGGCAGTTGGACGGCGATCTTTCCGCTGGTCTCGGTGGCGCCGTAGCAGTCGAGCAGTGGCGTGCCGAACAGTTCCAGGACCGCGGCGCGCGTCGCCGCGGTGCAGGGCGCGCCCGCCGTGACGCACAACCGTGGCGGGACATCCACGTCCGGTGCCTGGTGGGCGAGTTGGAGATAGGTGGCGGGTACGCCGGCAAGGACGCAGCCGGGATGCTCGGCGAGTGACGCCGTCGGATCGCCGTCGACGATCCTCGTATGCGCGCCGATCGCCACCGTTCCGACGATCGCGAACGACAGTGCGAAGCAGTGGTGCAGCGGCAACGGCCAGACGATCGTGTCCTGTTCGGACAGTCCGAGCATGGGGCCGTAGCAGGCGGCCGCCGACCAGAGCATCGCGCGCTGGGTGGTCACGACTGCCTTCTGCGGGCCGGTGGTGCCGGAGGTGTAGAGCAGCCAGGCCGGCTCGTCGATACCGAGGTCGTCACGTGGCGGGCCGGACGCGGCGGTCGGGCCGTCCTCGACGATCAGCACGCGCAGCTGTGGCCGTCGCTCGCGCAGCCGCTCCGCCATCGCCGCGTGCCGGGCCTCGGTGATGAGCAGCGTCGCCCCGGAATCGTCGGCGTAGTAGGCGAGTTCCGCCTCGGTCGAGCGCACACTCACCGGTACACCGACGGCCGCCGAGCGAAGAACCGCGAGGGCGTGGACGACGAACTCCACACGACTGCCCACATGGATGAGGACCCGCTCGCCCCGGCCCACACCCAGTCCTGCGGCGTGCTGCCCGCTGGCGAGCAGGATCTCCCCGTAGGTCATCGTGCGGTGGGAGTCCGTGAACGCCGGGCGGTCCGCCGGATGCTCGGACAGCAACGCCACCAGGGGCCGGAACAACTCTTCTCGAACAAGGTCCACTGCTCAACGGTACGGTCTTCCCCGCCCGTTGATCATTCCGCTCACCGGAACAGACCGGAACAGGACAGACCCACCCCGGGCCCGGGCGAGCTCATCCGGTTCGAGTCCGGCTAACGCGCG
Source organism: Streptomyces sp. SAS_270 (assembly GCF_052543295.1). NCBI lineage: Bacteria > Bacillati > Actinomycetota > Actinomycetes > Kitasatosporales > Streptomycetaceae > Streptomyces > Streptomyces sp. SAS_270. Next base: position 91,686 of record NZ_JBMNDS010000018.1, on the reverse strand, counting down.
GTGGCCCGGTCAGTCCGTCGGGGCCCAGGGGACCCACGGCAGTGCCTGCCGCCATCGCGGCCGGTCATGAGCCCAGTCGTTCAGTACGCCGGCAACGATCTCGTGTCCCGACATGTCGAAGGGGCCCGGCACCAGGGCCTGGAAGTGCCGGTCGGCGCCGCCTTCGCGATACTCCACCCGGCAGCTCATGTCGTCGTTGAGGTAGACCTGAATGTAGTGCTGGTCCATCGGCAGCCTGTCGAGACGATCCACGATCACGAAGCGGTGCCTCAGGTTCATCTCGCTGAGCAGGTCGAAAAGGGCCTCCTCGGAGGGGTCCTCGAAGGTGTCCCCGCTCCAGGTCTTCGCGCGCAGCACTGGTTTTGTCACCCGCCGACCCTATCGAGGAGCGCCCTCGCTTCCGTTCTCGCGTCGGAGCTGCGCCGAGAGGTGGTGCTGCAGTGGCTGACCCACCGCGGCCAGGTCGTGGACGAAGCCGAGCGTGTCCTGGTCGGTCAGGGTGTAGCGGCGGCGGGTGGCGGTGACCTCCTTGGCCGTGGGCGTGAGAGCCACCTCGCGGGTGGTGAGGTCGGCCGTGCCGGCGACGGCACGGCCGACCAGGATCTCCGCGATACCGGTGGGCTGGATGATCAGCGCCTCCACCCGCCCCTCGGGCTGCAGCCGCCACCAGCCGCTCTCCCGAGCCGACGGCCGTAGCGGGGCGCCGTCCGCGTCGAGCAGCCAGGCGCGCGACTCGTACTGGAGAAAGGGACGCCCGTCGTGACGGAAGCTGATCTCCTGCGCGTACTCGAACTCCTCGGCGAGGGTGGGGTATTCGCCGCGTCCCCGGCCGACCCAGGTGCCGACAAGCCCGACCAGGGGTGCCAGCAGTGCGTGCGGCGCCGGAGCTTCGTCGGGCCGCAGGGCATCGGGGTACGGGTGCTTCGGGGCGGGGTCGAACATGATGTGCGCTCCTGGGTCGGGGCCGGTACCGGCTGGGCCAGCCTAGGTCGCCTCCTTCATCAGCAGGGTGAGCGTGGCCGAGCGCAGGCCGGGGGCCTTCGCGGTGAGAGTGAGGCGGCGCGGCTGCTTCGCAGGGCGCAGGACCGCGAGCGCCTGTCCGTGCCAGGTGTGGCGGCCGCTCCGGTCGTGCCATCCCTCGTCGAAGAGCCGCTCACGTGCCGGTCCGGTCCTCGGCGCGGTACCGGTCTCGGCCGCGGCGGCCGGGGACCCGTCGAGCTCGAAGGCGACCGTGTCTGCCGCCACCGGTCAGGCTCCCTTAGCGCGTACGGCGGCGGCCTTGGCCAGGGCCGTGACCTCGTCCGCGCTCAGTCCCCTGCCGTAGACGCGGAAGTCGTCGACCGCCGCCTTCAGGTACGGGTCCGCGTACTGGGACCTGCCGATGTACGCGGCCCGGATGTGGTTGCCGAAGTAGCGTGGTTCGACGGTGACCGCGCTGTTGCGGCCCGCTTCCTGGCCGTCGACGTACAGCACGGCGGTGCCCGCCGCGTAGGTCACGGCCACATGGACCCAGCGGTCCGTGGGCAGCGGGTCCGCGTCGATGCGCTGCTCCGCTCCGCCGCCGCCCGCGGTGATCGCGTACCGCAGGGTGCCCGCGTCGCTGAGGGGGGTCAGGAACATGTTGGCGCTGACGCCGGTGCCGAAGTCGAAGACCCGGCTCCAGCCGTCCGGTTGGCCTGCCAGCTTCACCCAGGTCGCCACCGAGTAGGCGGACGCGCCCGCCAACAGGTCCTCGGCGAGGGCGACATGACCGTCCTTCCCGTCCAGGGCCACGGCTCCCCCGGTGCGTCCCTGGGTCCAGGAGGCACCACCCGCCAGGGTCGCGGCCTTGCCGTTGCCGGTGGCGTCGGCGGCCGTCGTCCCGGAGGTCTCGTCGAAGCGGTGCCAGACGGCGAACTCCGGTGGCGCGGACGGGGGTTGGCCGGTCAGCCAGTAGACGTCGTAGTACTGGTGGTGGACGCGGGAGATGGGCAGCAGCGTGACCGTCTCGCCGTCGGCCGTCGCGGTGAACCGGAGCGGACTGGACGACGCCTGCCGGATGGTGGAGGTGTCCAGGCGGGGCATCCACGGGTTCGCCGTGTCGCCGTACGCTCCGGCGAGCACCACCGGGCCGTGCAGTACGGCCTTCACGTCCGGGTCGTCGGGGGTGGCCTCCACGGTCGTGCGCATCGGGAGGGTGACCTCGACGCGGTCGCCGCGACGCCAGGTGCGGTCGAGGGTCAGCCAACTGCCCGCCGCCGGGCGGTTCGGCAGCGCCCGGCCGTTGAGCGTGACGCCGGCTCCGGAAGCCCAGGCCGGGATGCGGACCAGCAGTTGGTGGGCGGCGCCTCCGGCGGTGACCGTGAGCACGGTCGAGGAGGCGTCGGGCAGGTTCGTGGTCTGCCGCCAGGTGATGTTCTTCTCCTGCCAGCGGACCTCGGACGGGATGAACAGGTTGACCAGGAGCCGCTGGTCGTCGTGGGTGTAGATCGTGTCGGCGAACTTCGCCTGCGTCTCCATGCCGCTGCCGTGGTCGCAGGAGAAGTTGTCGTAGTCGGTGGAGTAGGCGTTCGGATCCGTGCCCATGAAGGAGGGCTGCTGCTTGAACGAGCCGGGGCCGAGGCCGGTGTAGTAGATGTCGAAGCCGTGCGCGGAGTCCGGGTCCTGCTCGCCGAGCATCTGGTTGAACAGTGTGCGCTCGTAGTAGTCGAGGAGGTCGGTGCGTTCCGGGGCCTGGAAGTGCAGCAGCCGGGTCAGCTTGAGCATGTTGTAGCTGTTGCAGTTCTCGCAGGTTCCGTTCGACAACTGGCCTGCTATGACGTCGGGTTCGTGGAAGGCCTCGCCGTTGCTGTTGCCGCCGATGACGTACGAGTGGTGGTCGGTGACGATCTGCCAGAAGTTCCGGCCGATGGTGCGGTAGCGGTCGGGCAGGCCCTCCTCCCACAGCCGTATCGCCCCGACCATCTTCGGGATCTGGGTGTTGGCGTGCAGTCCGGCGAGCCGGTCCTCTCCCGCGGCCAGGGGGTCGAAGACGCGGGCGTGGGTGAAGCGTTCGGCCACGCCCAGCCAGAGGGTGTCACCGGTGACGGCGTGCAGGTCGGCGAACACGTCGTTCATGCCGCCGAACTCGGTCTCCAGTACGCGCTGCATCTGCTCGTAACTCAGCTTGGCGGTCCGCTGGTTGACCCACTCCGCCTTGCGCAGGGCCACGTCGAGGGCCTGGTCGTTCCCGGCCAGCCGGTACTGGTCCACCAGGCCCGCCATGATCTTGTGCAGGGTGTAGTAGGGGGCCCAGACGCCCGTGCCCGCCTCCAGCCGGTCGAAGAAGCTCTCCGGGAAGGCCGACAGGTAGCCCTTGCCGAAGCCCGCCGAGGGGGACGCGTTCTGGCACGCGGCCAGGGCTGCGACCAGTCGACGGCCCTTGTCACGCAGCGCGGTGTCGCCGGTGTCGGCGTATGTGAGGGCGAGTCCGGACAGGAGGTGGCCGGTGGAGTGCCCGCGCAGTTCGACGTCCGGGCCCTCCCAACCGCCGCAGGGCTGGGCGGTGCTGGGCAGGCCAACGTTCAGGCGGAAGGTGTGCAGCAGCCGGTCGATGTCGACGAAGCGCAGATAGGCGGTGTTGCGGCTCTGGTTGTCCTTGAACGGTCCGGCGAGCAGGGAGACCGCGGTCAGCGGGAACGCCTTGACGCGAGTGGCGAGTTGGCGGGGCCTTTCGGCGGGCGGTGCTGCGGCCGCGTGGGCCGCGGGGCCGTCCGTCACGGTCAGGGCCGCCGCCGCGGCCGCGCCTCCCGCGGTGAGGAAGGAGCGTCTGCCGAGGGGTGGGGTCACGAAGTCCTCCGCATGTCGTGGCGTCGGGCGGAGAGTCCCGTTCCCCGCCCCACTGGGTGGTGTTCCAGGTCCGTTCGATATATCGAATGCTGTGCGACATGCTGTGCGGAGATCTACGGTAGAGGACTGACTGCTGATGTCAATGACACGGGAGAGACCGCGAAGGCTGGTTGCGGGAGCGCTCCCATGGCACCATGGCGCGGCTCCGCCAGGAGAGGCGGGGCAGAGCCGTTTCGTCGAACGGAGACCCCCCGCCATGGAGACCCTTGGACATTCATTATTGACGTGTACACGTCGCCTCTGCGTCGTGTTGGCGGTCTGGGCGCTGGGCGCGGCCCTGGCCGTGGTGCCCGCGTCCGCACGGCCGCACCTGCCCGCGGCGCAGACGGCACCGGCCGTCGCTGCGGCGAAGAGCGTGTACATTCCGCCCAGTTGGGCGGCGACCGGCGAGGTTGCCTGGACGCAGAACCGCACCAGGGAATCGGCCGACTTCGTCCTGCTGTGGGGCGAGAAGTCGGGCACCGATCCCAAGTCCGCCCCGGCCGACTACCGGTTCGATCCGGACAACATCCTCAGCCAGCTGGAGAACCTGTACGCCTTCTACGTGAACACCATGAAGTTCACGCCGGAGACCGGGTTGCTCTCCCAGTACAAGATCGACGTGATCATCACCCGGACCTGGAACCGCACCGAGCTCGACGCCTGGGCCACCGGCGGTTCGGCCGACGGCAGGGTCGGCGTCATCAACATCGCGCCGGCCGCGGCGCAGCCCGGCTCCTGGGGTCTGGCCCACGAACTCGGCCATGTCTTCCAGAACTACACCTTCCTCGGCAAGGGCGGCGACGCGGGCCTGACCGACCCCTCGGCCGGAACCTTCTGGGAGACCGGCGCCGAGTACATGGCGATGCAGGTGTACCCCGACGGCGGCGCGGGCGACCTGACCCGGTTCCTGCGAACCGAGAACCTGGCGTACTCCTCCAGTCGCCACCACTACGGCAACTGGATGCTCATGCAGTACCTCGTCGACAAGTACGGCGGGATCCAGACCTTCAACAACATCTGGAACCAGGCGAAGAACACCGAGCACCCGCTGGAGACCTACCGGCGCATCAACAACCTGACGCAGTCTCAACTCAACACCCGTATCGCCGAGTACGCCCAGCACCAGGTCACCCTCGACTACTCCAACCGTTCCCACTTCATGCCGTTCGTCAACAACGTGTACGGCGCGGGCTTCATCAACGCCTACAACGGCGTCCCGGTGAACGCCGTGAACCAGTCCGCCGGTCACTACGCGATCCCGGACGCGCTCGCGCCCTCGGACTACGGCTACAACAAGATCAAGCTGGTGCCGTCGAGCGACGGGGCACTGATCAAGCTGCATTTTAAGGGGCATGCCAATGCGTCGGCCGGGTCCGGTTGGTCGTACGGGTTCGTCGCCGTGAGCAGCGGCGGCACACCCCGCTACGGCGCCGTCTCCGCAGGCCCCGACGGTCAGATCAGCTTCCAGACCCGCTCCGGCGAGAAGGATGTGTACCTCGTCGTCACCGGCACGCCGAGCAGCGTGCACCACTACGGATACCTGGACGGGTTCACCAAGAACTACCGCTACCCGTACGAGTTCCGGATCAGCGGGGCCACCCCGTCCGGCTACGAGCCCGGCTACCAGAAGCCGGCCGCGACCGGCGGCGGTCACTGGCACTCCAACGGCGGCGGCTGGGTCGACAACAGCGCCAACGTGGCCGCGTCCGTGTACGTCGGGCCGCGCGCGGCCGTCTTCGGCTCCTCGACCCTGACGGGCAACGTGCGCGTGGAGGGCCTGTCGTGGGTCAACTCCGGCGCCACGATCAGCGACAACGTCGTGGTCAAGGACAGCGCGATCGTGCAGGGCGGCGCCCGTCTGTCCGGCAACCTCGTCCTCGGCGGGGACGCCGAGAGCTGGATCACCTGCTCGTCCGGAACGTATCTGATGTTCAACCCCGACCGGGGCTGTGACGGCCGGGGCGGCGAGAGCGACATCAATCCGTCGTACGGCGCTTTCACGGACCAGGAGCTCGCGATCACGATCTGAGTGATCACCGCCGGCACGGCTCTTCGGGTGTTCGGCGGTGACCACCGGGCGGCGATGACTCCGCCCGCTCGTCGCAGTCTGTATTCGTAGTGAAGGAACGAGGACCGCCACCTGCGAGCGGAGTGATCGCCATGACCGGTAACAGAGCTGAGGCGTTGGCACGTCTGGACGTCTTCGTCGGTGAGTGGAGCGTGGAGGCGCACTTTCCCGGCAACCCGCCGGCACCGTCCGGCACGACCGGCGACGGCCCAAGGGTGAGCAGCCGGTTCGCGTGGACCCTGGACGGGCAGTTTCTGCTGCAGCGCACCGAGATTCCGGTCCCCGAAGCACCCGACAGCCTGACGCTCGTCGGCACCGACCTGGAGACCGGCGCGTACACGCAGCACTACTACGACTCCCGCGGTGTGGCCCGCCTGTATGCGATGACCCTCACCAACGGCGTATGGACGCTCACGCGGGAGTCCCCCGACTTCACCCCTCTGGCCTTCCGGCAGCGCTTCGTCGGCACGTTCAGCAGGGACTCGCACACCATCACCGGCGCCTGGGAAACAGGCGACCTCGACGGCGGCCCGTGGGAGCACGACTTCGCTCTCATCTACCGCAGGAACTGAATCAGCCCTCGCTTGAGGGTAGTTGCGTACGGACGCAGTTCATTCTGCCTCCGTACGTCCGGTGCACACCTTCGTCCCGGTTCGTGTCCGTCGAACCCCGTTGGGGCAGCCTTCACGCTACTGGGCCCCGTTGCCCAGGGCGGCCTGACGGCGAACGCCGGCGCGTGCTGAGTCAAGTGCGGTCGTGAGCAGAGGGGGAGTCCCATGGTTCAGTTGATCAGGTTTCGAACGGAGGACGGCGGCGAGGCCATTGTCGAGATCGGCGACGACGAGCCCGGAGTCGTCTCCGTCTCGCGAGTGGGCGACGCCGTCCGGGAAGCGACCGGCTCTCTGGAGGCAGGGCTGGACCGAATCCGGAGCGTCGCACAAACCACGCTCAGCCGACTGATCGATCTGCCCCGTCCGCCGCAGGAAGTCACCGTCGAATTCGGCGTGCGGTTCAACGCGGAAGCAGGGGCTGTCATCGCCCGCACGGAAGCCGAAGGGCATCTCACGGTCTCCATGGTCTGGCACGGCCCGACCGTGTCCCCGCAGCCGCCGACAGACCTCCCTGAATAGCGGATCCCGCTCGTACACTGGACGTACCTGCGGGTGCGGGGGACATGCGGGACGCTCCGGGGAGACGATCGCGGTGGGGCCGGAACGAGGTCAGGTTCGGGTGCTGTCTCCGGACGGCGCATTATGGGGGGCGGGGGTCCTGGTCGCCCCTGAAGGGGCCACAGTCCACGTACTGACCTGCGCCCATGTCGTCACGGCCGCGATCGGAGGCCCCTCCGGGCAACTACTCGTCGACCTCCCCGGACGCGCGTGGTCCGCCACGGCCCGACTGCTCCCGGACAGCTGGTCCCCGGCGCCCGCGTACGACCGTCCCGTGCCCGGCGCCGACTGCATGCCCGGCGCCGACTTCGCCGTTCTGGCCCTCGATGCCCAGCACCCTCAACTCCCCCGCGGGTGCGGCCCGTTGCCCCTTGCCCAGTGCGACCACCCGAGCGGGCAGCGCGTTGCCGTCATCGGCTATCCGCGCGGAGTCCCGGCCGGGCTCATCGCCACCGCCCGGCTGACGGGAGGCGGCGGGCCCTGCCCCGACTGGGTTCAGCTCGACGGGCTGCGTGCCACCGGCGCCCTGGTCGAGCACGGCTTCAGCGGCGCGGCCGTCTGGGACCCGGCCCGGCAGCGGGTCATCGGCCTCATCACGGCGGCCCACACCGACCGATCCACCAAGGTCGCCTGGATGCTGCCCGTGGAAGTCGCCCTGCACCTGTGGCCACCGCTGGTCGGCGCCGTTCGTCCCCCTGGCCCCCGGCCCTGCACTCCCCCACCGCTGGAACACCAGTACGAGCTCGCCGACGCCCTGCTGGACGTCCCGCAGATCGGCTACGACTCCGGGCGCGCTCTGCGCTCCGCGCTCCCCGCCGCCGTCCGCCGCAACATCCCCGACCACGCTTTCCCCCGCCAACAGCTGCAGGCCGTTGTCCAGACCTGCACCGACCATCACGAGGGCTGTCCGATCCTGCGTGCAGCCGTGCTGAACCTGGGCGGCGGTTCGGTGTCAGCACACAACGCATTGGAAATACTTGACCGCATCTGCTGTACGGGCGAGCAGCGATCGGGGGGCGGTGGATGACAGGTCAGGGGTCCACGGCGGACACCGCGCACCGGGGACTACCGAAGTATCTGGTCGACGCGGCGCAGCGCGTGAGCTGTCTGGACGACCCGGCCACATTGCGTCTGCTGATGCACAAGTTCAGCCTGGAACCGGGTGCGGTCATGGAAACCCCGGTCGCCACCTCGCAGCGAGGAGTGCTGGTCCGGCTGATGGACGGCCTGTGCAGACGGCCCGGCGGGCTGACCCCGCTCGTGGAGGCACTGGAGGTGATCGACGGCGACACCGTGGCCGTTAGGGATCTGAAGGTGGCCGCCGCCGTCTGGGAGGTCGATCTCCTCAGCCCGGAGGAGTGGGAAGAGCTCTTTCGCCTGCTGGACGGGGTAAGGGTGCCCAACCTCCGTCAGTGGTACGCGGAGTTCCTTCAGGAGCGACCGCATGTCGTGCCGCCTGCCCAATGCACCGAACCCTGGGCCGCCTTTCTGCACGCGGCGACCCTCAATGCCCGTCCCGGCAAGTCACTGCCCTGCTTTCAGCTCCTGCGCCGACTGGCCTTCGCCGCCGACGGTGAGCGTCAGTTGGCGATCATCGACTGGGCCGATGTCCACGACCCGCACCCGTCGGCCGACGACGAGGCCGGGCCGCTGGCCGCCGCGAGGCTGTCTGTCGACGATACGGACGTATGGAGCCCCACGGACTACCTGATCATCCGGCTGAGGCCCCTCCTCGACTGCGGCGTGGCGAGCCTGACGATCCTTTCCCACTGGTGGCGTGTGCATCCCGGCGGGCAGCTGCGGGGCGCCGATCGGCGCATCGAGCTCGACCAGGCGGAGCGAGAGGTGCGCAACCTGATCCGCGAGGCCGAGAGCGAATGGGCCTATTGCGTCAAGTCCGAACTCGCCATTGAGTTCGTACTGCCCTGGGAACTCCTGCACCTGCGAGTCGAACGCTGGTGCAAATGCGCCCTCCGCGGCACCGGCGCCGTGCTGGGAGAACGTCACCCCGTCGTCGTGCGCAGTCTCGACCGACTCGAACGGCGTGATCTGCACGGCTGCTGGGGAAACAGATGGGATGCCTTTTCGGAGGGCCGCGCGGGACGAGTCCACTGGTTTCCGGAAGACGGCGTCGCACACCTGCTCTCCGATCCGCCACCCGCGGTGGTCGTGCTGAGCAGCCCACCCAGCGACACGAACGAGCTGGGTGAAGCCCTGATAGCCGGGGTTCCGGTGGTCGTCTGGGACCGGCGGGGAGGCAGGGATCCAGCCTTTCGCGCCGCGTTGCGCGAGGTGTTGAGGAGCAACGATCCACGGCGATTCCCAGGCGTGGTCAAGACGTTGCGCATCACCTCCAGGGACGGAGATTCTGAAGGCGACCTCGTGGTGGGCCGTCATATCGCTCTGCTGTGGGACGACCCGAACCGACTCCCCGTCGCCCCCAGTGACAGCGACGGTCCCGGCCACGGACGATCGGGCGAAGAAAGGAACACATGACTCCTTCCGACGGCGCCCCGACATCGGCTGCGGGACCGGACGACGGCCCATGGCCCCGCTGGTGGATCTATCGCGGCACCGGAGAGCCGCTGCACGGCACCACCCTGGGTGAGCAGCTGCCCCCGCCACCGCCCTGGCGGCGGTTCGACGGCGGGCCGGCCCTGCCGAGGCCGCCCGACGACGAGGCGGAGACCGTGCGCCGACTGGGCACCTACCACCACCCCTCCAGAAGGCTCTCCGAATTCACCCGCAACGAGGCCGATTTGGTCAACGCGGCCTTGCTGCTGCGCCGTCCACTTCTGGTGAGCGGACGCCCCGGCACCGGCAAATCCAGCCTCGCGTACCGGATCAGCCGCGAGTTACGTCTGGGCCGCGTCCTGCGGTGGCACATCACCAGTCGCTCCACGCTCCAGCGAGGACTCTACGAATACGACGCGATCGGCCGCGTCCAGGACACGGCGGCACTGCGGGCGGCAGCCGGCGACGAAGGTCCCGAGGAGCGCCCCGTCCCACCCGGATTGGGCGACTACATACAACTCGGCGCACTGGGTACCGCGTTGCTGCCCCACGAGGAACCGCGCGTCCTGCTCATCGACGAGCTGGACAAGAGCGACCTCGACCTCGCCAACGACCTTCTCAGCGTCTTCGAAGAGGGGTTCTTCACCATCCCGGAGCTGCTGAGGGCCCGGCGTCGGAATCCCGTCGTACGCGTACTGACCGACGACCCCGAACGCGAGGCGGAGATCACCGGGGGCAGGGTCACCTGCCGGGCCTTCCCTTTGGTCGTCATGACGTCCAACAGCGAACGCGAGTTCCCGCCTGCCTTTCTGCGCCGATGCCTTGTGCTCACGATCCCCGATCCCAGCCAGGACGATCTCGCCGACATGCTCGCCGCGCACTTCGGCGACGAGACGACCCGGCAGCTCGGCGGCGACCTCATCGCACGGTTCCTCGAGCGTAGCCGGGAGCGCGGCGGCCTCGCCATCGACCAACTGCTCAACTCGCTCTACCTGGCGACATCCAAGAGCACCGGCGGCCATGACGGGTCCCTGCTGGAACTCGCCGAAACGGTATGGCACCGGCTCGACGGGACGGGGCCCGGAATGACGCCGCCGTGACCGGGCCCACGGACGACCCCGCCTCGCTCCCGTCCTGGCTGGAACTGATGGACGCGATGTACCTCGCCGCCTGCCAGGACGCGGCCTCCCCCTCCCCCGGTCCACGTCCTTGCGAGGAGGCGCCACCGCCTGGACCGAACGGCGACACGGTCTGGCGACACGTCGACGCCATGCCCCTCGTGCCCATCGGCCCGCCGAACGCCGAGCCGGGCCGCCGGCCCGGTTCAACCGTCGGCCCGGGACAAGCAGGCCGGGACCCCGGGGAGGGACAGGCGGGGAGCGGCACTTGGCCGACCCCCGAGCAACTTCCCGGCAGCCTCGCACTGGGGCGGGCGCTCAGACCCCTCCGTCTTCGTCGCCCCGCTCCCAACACCTGGGAGATGGACGAGGAGCAAACCGCCGAGCAGGCGGCGTCCGACGGATTGTGGCTCCCGGTGCGCCGTCCCATCGACGAGCGTCGGCTCGACCTCTGGCTGATCGTGGACGACAGCCCGTCGATGGCCCTGTGGCAGGACGTCGTCCGCATGCTCCAGGCGTTGATGGAGCACACGGCCGCCTTCCGCAAGATCTGGACGTCCCGTCTCGACATCGCGGCGGCAGGTCCGGCGGCGCGCCGTCGGGGGGACGCCATCGGCCGCCGAGGTCGCCTCCAACCGGGACCGGACTGCCTGGTGCTGGTCGTCACCGACGGCATGGCCTCCGCCTGGCGTGACGACGATGCTGCGGCCTTCCTCTACACCACCGCTCGGGCGAGCCCCACCGCCGTACTCAGTCTGCTGCCGCAGGAGCTCTGGGAGTTCACCGTGCCCAGCGCCGTCCGGGCTCGTCTGAGCGTTCCGCAGGCGGCAGTGCCCAACCGGCTCTTCCGATTACTGCGCACCGGCAACTCCGTCTCGGGGCTCAGCACTCCGCCGCCTTCACGCTCGGGCAGAGCCGTGCCAGTCCCGATACTGGAACTGACTCCGCGCTCGCTCGGGCGTTGGGCTCGACTCGTCGCTTCTCCCGGTGGCCGCCACGACACGGCCGTCCTGCTCGCCGGCCGGGGGCGTGACCTCGGAGCGCACACGTCGCTCTACTCCCTCACCACCCGCCCCGCCCCGAGTCCGGAAGCCCGGAGCCTCAAGACCGGGCTCGCCCCCGGAAACACCAGCAGTCCGGCACAAGAGGCGGTGGCCCGATTCATCGCGACAGCCTCTCCGACCGCGTTCGCGCTGGCACGCCGGCTTGCCGCGGCACCGCTCAACCTTCCGGTCATGCGGCTGATACAGCACTCGATGCCCGGTGCGCAGGCCTGGAACCTCGCCGAGATCATGCTGTTCGGCCTCCTGCAACGCACCGACGACGGCGCCGTGGAAAGCGTAGAGGCCGTCGATCAGGTTTCGTTCGACTTCGCCGACGGGGTGCGCGAGGAACTGCTGGGGCTCGGCACCCGGGCCGAGACGATGGGTGTGCTGCGGCAGGTCTCGAACCATCTTGCCCCGCGTCTGGCATCCTCAATGCCCGGCGGGGACCTTCTCGTCAACTGGCGCGCCGACGCGGCGGATCCACCGGTCGACGACCGGACCCGGCCATTCGTACGCCCCCTCCACGCAGCCCTGTGCGCCTTGTCCGGGCCCTATCTGAAGCGCGCCGTCCAACTCAAGCGGCTGCTCCACGAGCCAGGGCAGACCCTCCTCCCGTCATCTCCGGCTCCCAGAGCGACAGATGACGAACGATCCGCTACGGTTTGCGCCACTTCGTCCCCGCTCCTATCCCCAGGAGGCTCCGTGTCGACCCCATCGCAGCCCGCCGCCCCACCTCCGCGGCTGTGGGGGAACGTGCCCCAGCGCAACCGGAACTTCACCGGCCGCGAGGATCTGCTCACGCAACTGCGACAGCGACTCGCCACCGGCGTCACCACCGCCGTGCTGCCCGAAGCCCTGCATGGCATGGGCGGCGTCGGCAAGTCGCAGATCGCCATCGAGTACGTGTATCGAAGCAGCAAGGACTACCAGCTCATCTGGTGGATTCCCGCCGAACAGACCAACCTGATCGTCCAGTCGCTCATCGAACTGGGAGACCAGATGGGGCTGCGGGCCGGCGCCGACCGCGCGGCCGTCCCCGCGGTCCTGGAGGCTCTGCGCGTCGGCGAGCCGTACGCGAACTGGCTGCTGGTCTTCGACAACGCGGAAAACCCCCATGAGGTACGGCAGTTCTTCCCCAAGGACGGACCAGGACGGGTCATGGTCACGTCGCGCAACTCCCAATGGTCGAGTCTGGCCAGTTCACTTGAGGTCGATGTGTTTGCACGTGAAGAGAGCATCACCCTGATCAAGCGGCGCAGCCCGGAGATCGCCGAGGATGCCGCCGACCGACTGGCCGACGCGCTGGGCGACCTGCCGCTCGCCGTGGAGCAGGCCGCCGTATGGCTGGCCGAGACGGGCATGCCGGTCCATCAGTACTTGGACCTCTTCGAGACCAAATACACCGACCTGCTGCGTGTGGACCCGCCCGCCGACTACGACCTTCCCGTCGCGGCGGCCTGGAACGTCTCCCTCGACCGACTCCGCGAGGACCACCCCGCCGCCCTCCAACTGCTCCAGGTCTGCGCCTTCTTCGCCCCCGAGCCGATCGACTGGGACTTCTTCTCGGCAGTACGAGGCGTCGCCGCCCCCTCCGCCCTGCGCGCGGCCCTGGACGACCCGATCAAGCTCGCCCGAGCCGTTCGTGAGGTCGGGCGGTACGCTCTCGCCCGCCTCGACCACCGCAGGTCCACCATCCAGGTCCATCGCCTGGTGCAACGCGTCCTCATCGAGCAGATGAACGGCCACGAGCGCGCGGAAATGCGGCACTGTGCCCACGAGATCCTGGCCAACGCCGACCCCAGGAACCCGCAGCGTTCTTCGGAATGGCCTCGCTATTCGGCCCTGCTGCCCCATGCCCGCGCCTCCCGGATGGTCGAATGCGAGGACCCCTGGGTACGGGAACTCGTCCTGAACGAAACCAGGTTCCTGCTCGCCCGCAGCGACTACGCCGAGGCGCTGCCGGTCGCCGAGGAAGCGGCGGGCATGTGGCGACGGCTGCTCGGTGACGACCACGAGCACGTGATTTCGGCGGACCAGGTCCGGGCCCTGGCGTTGCGCTGGCAGAACCGCTACGCCGAGGCCTACAGCCTCCAATCCGAACTGGTCACACGCTGCCGTCGGGTCCTGGGCGAACGCGATGAGGCCACGCAACGTGCCCTGAGCGTGCTGGCGATCCTGCTCCGGCTGCGGGGCGACTTCTACCGCGCCCGCGAGCTGGATCAGCAGGCTTACGAGACGACGCTTCGCGAGTACGGTGCGGACGATGTCGGCACGCTGCAGACCGCGCACAACTACGCGGTCAGCCTGCGTCTTGCCGGCGACTTCGAAGAGGCGTACCGGCTCGACGAGGAGATCTACGAGCGCCGAGTCGAAGTGATCGGTGACGACCACCTCCAGACCCTCAACAGCCTGCACTCCCTCTACATCGACCTCCAGGAGCTCGGCCGCTATCAGGAAGCCCTGGAGGGCCAGGAGAGGCTGCGGGACCTCATGCTCGGGATGCTGGGCGAGGAGCATTCGCTCACGATCTGGGTGTCCCGAGAGCTCTCGGTCACCAGGCGCAAGGTCGGCGACCACCAAGGCGCACTGGAACTCTCCTCGAAAGTGCTGGAGGTGCTCCGCAGAAGGTCGGCGGACGAGTCGCTGGAGAACGTACGCGCCGCACTCAACCACGCCACCGATCTACGCCACGCCAACGACCTGACGGCGGCTGTCGAACTCGGTCGGCAAACTCTGGCACGCTGCCGTCGTCTTCTGGGTGAGGAACATCCGCACAGCTACGCCGCCGCGGTCAATCTCGCGGTGCCCCTGCGCCTGCTCGGCCAGGTCAACGAAGCCCACGAGCTCGACGAGGAGGCCGTGAACGGACTCAGCAGATGCCTCGACGCGAACCATCCACGGACGCTACTGGCCCGAACCAATCTCGCCAGTGACCTTTCCGAACTCGGTGAGATCCGACAGGCCTGCGAGCTGGATCGGACGCTGCAGCGCGTGAGCGCCGAGCGCCGGGGCGAGAACCACCCGGCGACCCTGGCGATCACGCTCAACCTGTCGTACGACCTCAAAGCCCTCGGGGAGACCACCGAAGCAACAGGCCTCTACAACACGGCACTTGCCGCCTACCGCACGGTGCTGGGGCCCGACCACCAGGCCACCAGGGATGCGATGAGTTCGATGCGCGCCAATCGCGACATCGACCTGCTGAGCATCTGACCCCCACTCATCTGACCAGCCACTCGGCCAGGTCCTCGGGCCCGGGCGACGCCACGCCCCTTCGTAGCAGCGCCTCGTGGAGCGCCAGGACGAGTTCCGGGCGCTCCACGAGCATCGAGGACCGTTCGACCGCGAGCCCTGCCCCGATCCACGCATGCGATCGCGCCGGGTCGTCTCGGTACTGATCCCGGTAACCCTCCAGTGCGTCCCCGGCATCGCCGCCCACCAAGGCCGCATCCGCCGGGGTCGCGCCGGCGATGCCCAGGGGATGGGCACAGCCGCGTTCAAGATCGGCACGCACTTGGTCGAAGGCGTCACGGTCGGTACACCACAGCCGGGCCAGCCAGATGCGTGCGTCGCCCGGCGGCGAAGCCCGACGGCCCGGGGCCACACGGGCGGCGGGCAGCGGGCTGGGCGGCGGTCGGCCGGTCGCCCAGCGCAGACCGAGGTCGTCGGCGGCTACCCGGTCCACAGCCAAGTTGGCAGCCCGCCATGTAGCCCACACGTCGCGTTGACACAGCGCAGCAAGGCGGAAGGACGGCCCGGACACCGGGTCCACCCACCACTCGCGGGCCGACTGTGCCAGCGCGGAGACGACGTGGCCGCCGGCGACCGTCAAGCCGGTGGCGTTACGGAGAGTCGCCAGGGCGGCCTGCAACTGCCATCGGTGAAAGGCGAATTCGAAGTCGGCACGGTCTCCGGGCTCCACCCGGCGCCGCTCACGCCAGAAGGAGGTCACCCCGGCGAAGGCGTGGGCACCGTACAAAAGCCCCCGCAGCGGGCGGGGATCCTCACGCCACGGAGCGAAATACGTGGCTTGCGGGCCGTCCTGGGGCGAGACGATCAAGGGAACCAAGTCGGCCAACGCGGTGAGGAGTTGATGCCTTGCCTCGTGGATCAGCGTGGCGGCGAAGGCCGGCGCATCACTCGCGCGGGACACCGTCACGCAGCCCTGGGCGTCCGGAGCCGATGCGCTCACCGGACGCAGGAGGCTGGGTCCCTCCACCGGAACCAGACTCCGGACGCTCCCCGTCACCATGCGGTGGACAACCGGGTGTTCCTGGTGCAGCAACTCATAGGTGGCCCGGACCAGCTCCTGCCAGTCCCGGAGCGCCGCCGCGGGCAGCGGGTCCGGATCGCGCCGGGAACGGAAGTCCCGGTACGGCGACAGGTGGTCCAACGCCGCTCCCACCGGACCGCCGACCCCGGGCTCCGGGGTGTCGATCCTCCACAGGGGCGACCAGCCATCAGCAGGGCGGGACAGGTCGTCCGGCAGCCGCACCGAGCCGGTGTCCCCGAAGACCAGGGCGCCGGACGGGCCACACTCCAGCGACACGACCGGCCACTCACCCCGGGCCACCGTCCCGACCAGCCCCAGCGAGGGCAGCCACAGTCGCCCCCTGTGCGCCGGAATCCGGAGCGAGCACCGCATCCTCGCCCTCACCGCGGTGGCCGCGGCGAGCGCACCGAGCAAGGCCGCCCGGTCGCCTTGCGGAGCATCCGAGGTGACAGTCGTCGCACCCAGCAGATGGCGCAGCAGGGGAAAGGTCCAGGCTCCCACGGCCGGGTCGCTCAGGACCCCTTCCACCGCCGCCGGTTGGGTCCGGTGGACGGCGCCGAGCAGCGCCCAGGACGCATTCGGGCCCGTAACGGGCACCTGGCCACGCGAGCGTCCCTCGTCCGGTTCCTTTCCAGCGGAGTCCAGGATGGACGTCAGAGCCAGCAACAACCGACTGCGTCGAGCCGAATCCAACAGTGCAAGAACGGAGTCCGTCACCTCTCCACGGGCTACGGCGCCGATCATCGGCACCGTCAGTCGGTAGTGCTCAGATCTGATCAACTGTCACGGCCATGTGCGGATCCCGCCCACGGCCCGATTCCGCACAGCGCGGCCATACCGCTCTCGCACAATGGGGCGGAAACATGAGCCAGTCGCCCGTGCAAGGCTGCGCGCGCCTCGGACAGACCGTCCACCTCGCCCAGGCTGCCCAGAGAAACGCCCGACAAATCAATGAGATCCGACGTGAGTTCGTCGGTCGTGTCCGCCCAGTCCGCCATGCCACCATGGTGGCCGAAACGCCCCCCGCCAGGGAAGCCCCGCACGGAGAAGGCCCCGGCGTGTCCCCGGGATCATTTCCGCACGCGCTCCCGCGCAGGGCGGCCCCGCAGGGTGAGCCCCGGCTGCCGGACAGCCAAGAGCCCGACTGGTCTTGCCTCACTGTTCCGTGTCGACGACCAGCAGGCCTGCCGGCGCCCGGTCTCCCCTGCGCCGCGCTTGCGTCGCCCTGCCGCCGCTCGACAGCAGCGAGTTCGGCCCGGCGCCGCTGCCCGGCCCCGTCGAACGAGGTCGGGCAGCATTCCCAGCAGTCCGGAGCGGATCACTGAACGGAGTCGGCGTACGCCTCGTCCCGGTCGTCGTCCGCTGGCGCCGGTTCCTCCTGAGGGGGCGTGTCGGCGGTCTTGCGGCCCGGTAGGACCAGCAGGACGACCACGGTTCCGGCGGCCATGACGATGCCGCCGATGAGGCTGGTGTGGGCGATGGCGTGGGCGAAGGACTCGTGCACGGCGTCTATCAGGGTCTGGGCCTGCTGCGGTCCGCCGCCGGGAGTCGTCGCGACCTGTTCGGCGACGGCGAGACCGCCGCCCACCGAGTCCTTGGCCGTGTCCGTCGCGGCGGCCGGGAGGTGGTCGCCGACCAGTGCGGTCAGCTTGTCCTTGTAGGACGTGGCGAGGAGCGAACCGAGGATGGCGATACCCAGGGAGGCGCCGAGTTCCAGCGCGGTGTCGTTGGCGCCGCCGCCGACGCCCAGCTCCGACTCGGGGAAGGAGCCCATGATGGTGTCGGTGGCCGGGGACAGGCTCAGGCCGATCGCGAAGCCGAGCAGCAGCAGGGGCGCCAGGAAGTCGGTGTAGGTCGAGCCCGACTCGATCAGCGTCAGCAGGAAGACCCCTGCGGTGCCGGTCACCATGCCGGTTCCCACCACCAGCTTCACGCCCAGTTTCGGGGCGACCCGCCCGGTCACCGCGGCGCCGACGAAGACGGCTCCGGCCAGCGGCAGCAGTCGTACGCCGGTGTCCAGCGCGTTGTAGCCGAGGACGAACTGCAGGAACTGGGTGGAGTAGTAGATCGAGCCGAAGGTGCCGAAGAAGAAGAACAGCACCGCGAGCATGGAGCCACTGAAGGGGCGCTCGCCGAACTTGCGCACGTTCAGCATGGGGTGGGGGTGGCGCAGCTCCCAGGCGACGAAGGCCGGCAGGCCGACGGCGGCGACCACGGCCGCGGTGATCGGGCCGGTTCCCCAGCCGAAGTGCGGTCCCTCGATGATCGCGTAGACCAGGCTCGCGACGGTGACGATCGAGAGCAGACCGCCGACGTAGTCGATGGCGCCCATCTTCGCCGCCTTCGACGGCGGCACCAGGAGCAGTGCGCCGACGACGCCGACGATCGCGATGGGGGCGTTCATCAGGAAGGTCGAGCCCCAGGCGTGGCTCTCCAGCAGCCATCCGGCGGCCAGCGGTCCTGCGGCGATGGCGAGACCGGAGGTGGCGCTCCAGGCGGTGATGGCCTTGGCGCGCTCGGCCCTCGGGAACATCGCGACGAGCAGGGACAGGGTGGCCGGCATGACGACGGCGGCGCCGACACCCATGATCGCGCGGGCGGCGATGACCAGGCCGGTCTCCTCCACCAGCCCGCCCATCACCGAGCCGCCCGCGAAGATCAGCAGACCCAGGATCAGCGCGCCGCGCCGGCTGTACTTGTCGCCGATCGAGCCCAGCACCAGCATCAGCGCGGCGTACGGGACGGTGTAGCCGTCGATGACCCACTGCAGGTCACTGCTGGACAGGCCGAGGTCCTTCGTCATGTCCGGAGCCGCCACGATCAGCGAAGTGTTCGCCATGACGACGATCAGCAGGCTGAGGCAGAGCACCAGCAGAGCCCACCAGCGCCGCGGATAGGGCCCGGCCATCTTCTCGGCGGGTGTGTTTGCAAAGAGCGGCATCAAAAGCTCCTCAGGGCGTGGCGGCGAGGTCGGAGGGGGCTGGGCGGCAGGGACCGGGCGAGTGCGACCGCAGCCCAGCGGGCTCTATTTGCCCAACGATGTGCAGAGTAGTTTATTGCCCATCCATGTGCAAGTATCGAGGCGTCCTGCGACCGCCGACCGGAGGCACGACATGACCGATCCACGCCTCACCGGCGGCGGGCGCCGTCAGGCGCAGCTCACCCGCGCCCGCATCCTCGAAGCGGCGGAACAGGAACTCGGCCGCGACCCCGACAGCAGCCTCGGTCACATCGCGGAGGCAGCCGGCGTGGTGCGCCGTACCGTCTACGACCACTTCGCCGGCCGGTCCGCGCTGGTCGAGGGGCTTGTCGCGGAGGCCGCGGGGGCACTGCGACGGGCGCTGGCGGGCGTCACGGTCTCCGATGCCGATGCGGATGCGGATATCGATGCGGATCCCGTCACCGCCATGGCGCGTTTCGTCCTGGCCCTGTGGCCCGTGGGCGGTCGCTATCGCACGCTGCTGACGCTCGCGCGCCAGGACCTGGGGACGGAACGCGTGAACGAAGTCCTCGCCCCGGCCCGTGACATGGCGACCGCGATCATCGAGCGGGGGCAGCGCCAGGGCGTCTTCCGGACCGGCGTCCCGCCCGGGCCGCTCGCCCGGGCGCTGGAAGGGCATCTGCTGGCCCTCCTGGCATGCGTGAACGCCGGGACCTGGCACGACGACGGCACACGCGCCGCGGCCGCCGCCCTGATCGCGGTGGGCGCTGACACCGACCTCGCTGTCACGCGGGTCCGTCGACTCAGCCGTCGATAGCGCCTCGACGCCTCGAAAGCCCCCTCCAAGACCGGCTCGGCGCCGCGATCGCCCGGCCGGAGATCACTTCCCGAGAGGAAAGCCATGTACCAGTCCCGGCATCACCAGGAGCACGTGGGCGAGCCGTACTACGGCGACCCCGCTGTGTACGTGAGCTCCCCGACCCCCCGGAGGCGGCGCAGGATCGTCGCCGCGGCGTCCCTGGTGGCGTTGCTGGTGGGTACCGTCGTCGTCGACCGCGTTGCCGCCGCCCGCGCACAGAGCCGTACGGCCGAGGCGTTTCAGGAGGGCATGGGGACTCCTGAGCGGCCTTCGGTGCACGTCAGCGGCTTTCCCGTACTGACACAGTTGGCCAGGGGCAGTCTGCGGCACGTCGACATCACCGCGCATGACATCCCGGCGAGCGGAACGGCCCGACCGCTGCCGGTGACGACACTGACCGTCGGAATCGACGGACTGAAGACTTCGGGGAGCGCCGAGGAGGCTCACGCGCGCAGTGTCGCCGCGACCGCCTTCCTGTCGTACGAGGACGTGTCGAAGGCGCTCGGCCTGAAGGTCTCGCAGGGTGACGGGCCGGGCCGGATCGACGTGCGCGTCAGTCTGCCGCTGGTCGGCGACGTGAGCGTGAGCACCGTGGTCTCGGCAGCCGGCGGCAATCGCATCGCCTTCACGGACGTCCGCGCCACCCAGGGCGAACTGATCCCTCCCGTGGAGGCGCTGCTCGACAAGGCCCTGGAAGAACCCCTCCCGCTGCGCAACATCCCCCAGGGACTGCAGCTGAGGTCGGTCGCCACCACCGGGAAGGGCATCAACGCGCGCTTCACCGGTGAGCAGGTCACCTTCCGCCCGGGTCCGTCGGCCGCGTGACTCGCGGGAAATGCCGGGGAAGCAATCAGCCGTCGGAGGTCCCGGCCCGCATCTCCGCCGCGACGTCCTTGACGATCCCGGTCGCCGACTGCTCCGCCACGCCCGCCGCGACCAGCGTGGCGACCGCGGTCCGCGTCCCGTCGTCCTCCCAGGTCCCCGCGTTGACGCTCTCCAGCAGCGACAAGGTCAGGGCTTCCAGGGCGGCGCTGAGCACCGGTGCCGGCAGGTGGTCGTGAAACACGCCCGCGCCCTGCCCTCGCTCAAGGATGGCGGTGGCCTCGTTGCGGGCCGGGGCGAGGATTTCGGACACCCGTTCCGTGCCCAGGTCCTGGCGGGCGAGCGCGAGGAGCAGCCGGTAGCGGTCCCCGACGGGCCAGATCGACAGGACGAAGCGGGCCAGGGCGTGCGGCGGTGTCTCCTCGGGGGCGGGCGCCCGGACCGCGATGCCGCGCAGTGCCTCGGAAGCCTCCTCGGCGAGGGCGTCCAGCAAGGCCGCGCGCCCCGGGAAGTGCCCGAAGAGCGTACGCCGGACCACACCGGCGGCCCGTGCGATCTCCTCCAGGGTCACGTCGGGGTTCCGGCCCAGCTCCTGCCGGGCGGCGGCGAGGATGCGGACACGGTTGGAGCGCGAGTTGCTTCGCAGCGGTTCGCGGACGACAGGCTTGGGCACGGCGGTCAGCACCTTGTCAGTCGAGGTCGGGCAGCGGGCGCCGCGCGACGTCACGGGCGTCCTCCGCGGGGACGCCCAGCATGCGCAGCAGCATCTCGGCCAGGTTCGCGGCTGCCTCGTCCCCCGCGAGATCCGGGCGGGCGAAACGCAGCTCCACCAACGCCAGCAGGGAGCCGCCCAGGGCGGTCACGGCAATGGCCGGGTCTGCCATGGCGAAACGGCCTGAGGCGATGCCGACCTCCAAGTCACGCGCGGCGCGCACGGCCAGGCCCGAGTCGGAGTGGATGTGGCCGAGGCCGCGGTGGCGCAGCACCTGCATCAGCTCGGGCCGGGAATCGGCCAGGCGCGCGCTGAGGCGAAAGCCCGCCGCGACGAGTTCCGCCGGATCGTCGATGCTCCGCAGATGCTCGTCGAAGGTCTGCCCGAGCTCTTCGAGGGCGTCCGCGACCGCCGCGTCGAACAGCTCCGCCTTCGATTCGAAGTGGTTGTAGAAGGAGCCGAAGCCGACATCGGCGCGCTCCGCGATGGCCTGGATGCTGGCGCTGGTGTCCCCGGTCTCGGCCAGGATCTGCCGGGCCGAGCGAACGAGCGCCTGGCGGGTCTCGGCGCGGCGCCGTTCGAAACGGTTGCCGGGTGGGGCTGACGTCGACATACGCGCGAGTCTACTCACGAGAGCCCTCGCCGCCACAGTTCTGATGAATCAATCAGTACACATCTGATGAATTCATCACCGAACTCGACTCAGGCGTTGACGATGCAGTAGTCGGGATTGATGATTTCATCATTACGGCTATGTGCTTGGAGGACGCCATGTCCAAAACCCGCGTCACCGCAGTCGGCGTCACGGACGCCAGGACGGCCCATCAGGATCTCCCCAGCGAACAGGCCCCCGGAACTCATCGACCACTACGCCCGCCTGGGCGCCGAACGCCGCGCCGCACGGACCTCTGCGTGAGAACGGCGCGGACCACGAACACGATGCCCGACGCCTGCGTCGAGCTCAGCCGACGTGGAGGACCCGGAAGCGGTCGGGGCGTGCCGGATCCCGGTCCACGACTTGGGTGGGCGCCCAGGCCCACTGCCACACATTGATGCCTGGCGTGCGGGAGAACCGGATCTGCCCGCGGGTGCCTTCGACTGCCACGCGTGGCCAGGACTCGGCGATGCGCGTCCGATCCGAGCCGTGGGAACGCAGCAGGTCGGCGAGGACCGCGACCGTGTCGTAGCCCTCGAACGCGACGAAGGACGGCGCTTCGGCCAGCCGCTCGCGCAGAGCCGTCTCGACCCGTGCGCCGAGTGGGCCGAGGCGCTCGGGCAGGTAGCGCAGGAACGGGATCGCGGCGCTGTCCTCGCCCAGCGACGTCGACCACTCGGCGAACTCCGGCTGCCCGGCCGGAGCACCGATCATGATGTCGGCGAGGCGCCGGTCGCGGCGGACGGACTTGACGATCGACACGGCAGGCTCCGGGAAGCCGACCAACAGCAGGAGGGCCGTCGCGCGGTTTTCGACAAGTTCGTCGCACACCGCCGCGGGGGCGAGTGCCCGCGCGTCGAGTTCGATCACGGTGCCGCCGCGCGGGGCGAGGTGGTCCCGAAGGATGCGGATTCCTGACGCCCAGTACACACTCGGCTGGGTTGCCACGGCGATACGGCTGTGGCCCGCGCCGAGGAGGAAGTCCGCGTAGATCTGCCAGCCGTGCGACTGCGCCGGGGGGAGGCGCGCGACCCATTCCGTCGGCTTCTCGGTGAGCGCGTCGAGAACCGCTGACGAGCACAGGAACGGCAGGCCGAGAGCGTCGGCCCGCGCGGCGGCGGCGCGAGCGACGACGCTGTGATACTCACCTGCCAGGGCCGCCACGCCCAGACCGGCCAGTTCGTCCACGGCCGCCGCCGCCCTCCGCGGATCGGCCGCGGTGTCTCGGACCACCAACTCCAGCGGTCGTCCGTCGATCCCGCCGGCCCCGTTGACTTCACCCACGGCCAGTTCGAGTCCGGCGAGCAGGTGCCGGCCCGCCTCGACCCAGCCCGGCGGAGTCAGCGGAACCAGAGCGCCGATCCGGACGGCTGATCCCTCGGAGCGTTCCGCCCCACGTCGCGATGGTGGCGCGTTCATGCGTCGGAGTCTCCCTGTGTCGACGAACACGGCACCGGGCGCGGCCCTCACATGTGCCCGGTCGCCGTGTGCCGGAGTTCGTGCGCTTCGGCCAGAAGAAGATAGCTGGCGGCGGTCCAGGTGTAGGCGCGGTCGCGCAGCCCCGTACCGGTCAGGGCGTCGAAGTTCTCCGCGAAGCCGTGGGACTCGCACAGTCCGCGAAAGCGGGCGCTGATCTCGTCCGCAAGCCTCTCGTGACCGCCACGTCGCAGGCCGTCCTCGATCAGGACCGTGGCGGGTGCCCAGATCGGACCGCGCCAGTAGCCGTCGGGGCGGTAGTGCGGTGAGGTGGGCAGCTCGGTGGCCAGTCCGTACAGAGTCAGGTGCGTCTCGATCCGGGCGGCCAGGGTCTTGGCGACGCTCTCGGGCAGATGCTCGCCCAGCGCGATCGGCATGAGGTCGAGCAGGCTGGAACTGCCCCAGGTCTCACCGCTGTCGGCGCCCCGGGTGACGAACCGGTCCCCCGTCCAGAGTTCGTCGAGCATGGCCGCCTGGGCCTCCTCCGCGCCGCGGGTCCACTTCCGCGCGTCGTCGGCGAGCCCCAGTTCCCCTGCCAGCGCGGCGAGTTCGCGCAGTTGCAGGACGAGGAACGCGGCAAGGTCGGCGGTGACGACCACGCGTTCGGGGTCGAAGGTGGTGGCGTTGTCCCAGCCGCTGTCGTTGCCGTGCTGATAGTGGGGCAGAGCGGCGTCCGGTGCCCGGCGCGCGGTGAGCCAGAAGTCCGTCCAGCGCCGCAGCCTGTCGTAGACCTCGGTGAGTTCGGCGCGGTCGAGGGGTTCACTGAGACGTCCGCGCAGGCGGGCCAGGGCCCACCCATGGATGGGCGGCTTCACGAAGTTGTACAGGACCTCCGAGTGGGTCACCGAGTCGGGCAGGGCTCCGCTCTCGTCCTGGTGGTCGAACGGCAGCGAGAACTGGTCCCAGGCCAGCGCGGGCACTCCCGGCGCCAGGGCGAGCGCGTTGAAGCAGTGGTCCCAGCTCCAGACCTTGTCCATCCAGTGCTTGGACATCAGTACCGCGGGCCGCGTGACCAGGCCCGCCGGGCCGACCGTCGCCGACCACAGGACGTACGCGGCGAGTTCGGCGGCCGGGGTGGCGGCGGAGCGCCAGGGGGCCACCGCGTCGGCGAAGGCGCCGAAGGCACCCTCCGCCGCGGCCACGACCTCGTCGAACGTCGCCGAGGAGGTGGCGGGCCGACGCGCGCTGTCGAGCTCCTCGACGGCGGCCTCCCAGATGCCGTCCGCATCCGCGGTGACCGTGAGGCCGCGCTCCGCGGCGCCCAGGGCCTGACTGCCGCGGACCTCGCGCACGACGCCGGACCGGACGGTGAGCCGGTAGCGGCGCCCGGTCTCGTACGAGGTGAACACGTGAGCCCCGTCCACCGGGTCGTGGAAGAAGTACGTGCCGGTGAAGGGTGTCAGGGTGTGCGCTGCCGCGGTGACCCGCAGGCCTGTTTCGGTGCCGCGCAGACGAACCGTCTGCGGCGACTCGTAGGCGAGGTCGATGCGCCCGCTCGCGTGGGTCCAGCTGAGCAGGCTCGGGGTCGCCGTCACGCGGGTCTCGATCCGCTCGCCCGTCGTGGGGTCGAGGGGGACGAGGCGCAGGGCGGCGTGCATGCCGTTCTGGTGGGAGACGAGGTGGAGATCTTCGGCGTACGTCTTCTCCGCCAGCACCGGGGAGATGCCGAACCAGGATCCGTGGGTGCTGAACGGGATGTCGTGGACGGAGAAGGCCGGACCGGATCGGACTTCGGTCATGCAGAGTTACTCGTTTCTTGAGCAGGGGTCGCCGGTGGTCTGCCAGGAGGTGGTCAGTCCTTCACGGCTCCGGCGCTCACGCCGGCGGCGACGTAGCGCTGGGCGAGGACGAGGATGACCGTGGCGGGCAGCGAGGCCACGACGGCGGTGGCCATGATGGCGTTCCACTCCTGGTTGTTGTTGCCGATGTAGTGGTAGATGCCGAGGGTGATCGGCTCGTGTGCGCCGCCGTTGGCGAGGGTGCTGGCGAAGACGAAGTCGGACCAGGACCACAGGAACGCGAACAGCGAGACCGTGACGATGGCGTTGCGGCTCATGGGCAGGACGATGGACCAGAACGTGCGCAGGGCCCTTGCCCCGTCCATCTGGGCGGCCTGGATCAGCTCACCGGGGATGCCGGACATGAACGCGGTGAAGATCAGGACCGCGAAGGGGACGGCCAGGGTGGAGTCCGCGACGATCAGGCCGGGCACGGACTGGAGCAGGCCGAGGCTGAGGTAGATGGCGTAGAAGCCCATCGCCATGATGATGCCGGGGATCATCTGTGCGACCAGGAAGAGGAAGCTGAGCAGGCCGCCGCCCCGGGGGCGCAGTTTGGCGAGTGCGTAGCCGGCCGGCGCGGCGAGTGCCACGGTCAGCACGACCGTGCCCACACCGATCACCAGGCTGGTTCCGAGGTAGGGCAACTGCTGGTCCAGGACGGCCCGGTAGCCTTCCAGTGTGCCGTGCACGGGGAACAGCTCCGGCGGGCTCTTGCGCATGTCCTGCTCGCGGGTGAAGGACACGTTGAGCATCCAGTAGACCGGGAAGAGCATGAGTCCGGTGAGCACGAGACCCGTGGCTGTCTTCCACCAGGTGCTCCGGCGGCCCCCGCGCGGGCGGGGTGCGGTCGCGGTGGTCATGAGGCGTACTGCTTTCGCTGGACCCTCAGATACACCAGGCCGAAGACCAGCGCGGCGACGACGAGCAGGTTCCCGACGGCCGCACCGGGGCCGAAGGCGGGCAGCAGGTTGCCGAAGCCGAGCCGGTAGGACCAGGTGGCGAAGGTGGTGGACGCGTCGGCCGGGCCGCCCTTGGTCATGATCCAGATGATGTCGAAGACCTTGAGCGTGTAGACCAGGCCCAGCAGGAGGGTGATGGCGGACACCGGGCGCAGGAGCGGGAAGGTGATGTGCCAGAAGCGGCGCCAGGCGTTCGCGCCGTCGAGGGCCGCCGCCTCGTACAGGCTCGCGGGGATCGACTGCAGACCGCTGTGCAGGACGACCAGGTTGAACGGGACGCCGATCCAGACATTGGCGATGATCACCGAGGCCAGCGACCACGACGGTGATGTCAGCCAGTTCACCGGGTCGACACCGATCGCGCCCAGCAGGGCGTTGACGATGCCCGAGTCGCTGTTCAGCATCCACGACCAGGTGGAGGCCGACACGATCAGCGGCAGCAGCCACGGCACCAGGAACAGGGCGCGCAGGGTCGCGGAGAGCCTGAAGTGCTGGTTGAAGAAGACCGCGAGGGCCAGACCGATGGCGTACTGGAAGAACAGGCAGACGGCGGTGAACACCACGGTGTGGGTGAGCGCCGGGCCGAAGGTGGGGTCGTCGAGGACGGTGCGGTAGTTGGCGAGGCCGGTGAAGGGTGCGTCGCCCTGGACGAAGGAGCGGACGGTGTAGTTGCGCAGGCTCAGGTCGAGGTTGCGGTAGAGCGGATAGGCGTAGAAGAGGGCGAGGTAGATGGTCACCGGGGCGAGGAATCCCCAGGCGGCCCACTGCTGGGAGGTGGGGCGGCGACGCCGTGGTGTGGGGCGGGTCGAGCGCGGGTTCACGCTGGCCGCCGCGCGCCCGTCGAGCGCGGGCCGGCGGTCCGGCGGGTGTGTCGTCTTCATCGGGCCCACATCACTTGGCCGCTGACTGCGCCGAACTGAGCGCGTCCTTCGGGGACTTCGCCCCGCTGAGGGCGGACTGGACGGCCTTCCACATCTGCTCGGATATCTTGGGGTATTTGGTGCCGAGGTCGTCGCTGGTGCGCCCCTTGGCCGCCTTCACCGCTTCGACCCATGGCTTCAGCTTGGCGTCGGCCGCCGCCTGCTTGTCCTGCACCTCGCTCGTGGGGGCCACGTAGGAGAGCGTGGTGTCGGTGGGGTAGAGGTTCTCCGTGCTGGTCAGGCAGGACACCAGCTTCTGTGTGGTGGTGTAGCGGCCGGTGTCGCCCTGGACCGGGACGGTGACGAACTCGCCGCCGGTCGGAGCCGCGGCGTTGCCCCCGCCCGAGGCCGGGACGGGCAGGACCCCGTAGTCGAGGCCCGCCTTCTCGGCGTTGGCCAGCTGCCAGGTGCCGTTCTCCGCGAAGGCGTAGTCGCCGGTCGCGAACTCCTGCCAGCTGGTGGTCTGGGTGTTGTTGAGCACCGAGTTGGGGGCGTAGCCCTTCTTCACCCAGTCGGTCCAGAGGGACAGCGCCGACTCGCCCTGGGAGGAGTCGAGTTGGGTGAGCTTCGCGCCGGCACCCCAGAACCAGGGCAGGAACTGGAAGCTGCCCTCCTCCGTGCCTATCGCGGAGAAGGTGATGCCCTTCTTGCCCGCCTTCTTGGTCTTCTCCAGGGCCGCCGTCAGGGACGACCAGTCCTTGACCGAGGCGATGTCGACGCCCGCGGCCTTGAGGACCTTCTTGTTGTAGTAGAGGGCCAGGGTGTTGGCGCCGATGGGCGTTCCGTACGTCTTTCCGCCCGACTGGCCCGCGGCGAGCAGGTTGGGGTCGACCTTCGAGGTGTCCACCTTGTTGTCGGCGGTCGTGGTGAGAACCCCTGCTTCCGCGAGGGTCGACACCACGGGGTTGTCGACGATGAGCACGTCCGGGGAGTTGCTCTGCTGGGCCGCCAGCAGCGCCTTGTTCGCCAGGTCGCTGGTGTCGAACGCGGTCCGCTTGATCTTGACGCCGGCCTTGCTCCCACAGCCGTCCAGCAGCTTCGCCCAGGCCGAACCCTTGGCGAACTGCGGGTAGGGATCCCAGACGGTGTACGTGCCGTCGCCGTCTCCCTTCGCGGACGAGCTGCCGCCGGACGAGCAGGCGGTGGTGCCGGTGGCGAGGGCGACGACGGTCAGGGCCACGGCGGTGAGCCGCCGTCCGGTAACTCTGTTCATGGCGCGTTCCTTTGTGATGTCGGCAGGTTGGGAGTTGGGAAATGCGTCGGCAAGCGCATGCCGACGGAGCGGTCGACAGGTGGCCGGCTGAGGCAGGCCGGTGAAGGGGCGGCGGATCGTCCGCGGGGACGACGGGCCGCAGAACTGGGAGGGGTTCGGGGTCAGATGTTCGCGTCGCAACCGGCGCTCGGGAGGGCCTGGCCGGGCCCGGTGCTGGCGCGCAGGGAGATCGGTGGAGCCAACAGGTGATGGCGAGGCGCCGTCCCGGGACGGTCGAGTCGTTCGACGAGCAGATCCACGGCGAGGCGCCCCATCTCCTCCGCCGGCACGTCCGCCGCGGTGAGCTGCGGAGTCATCGTCTCCGCCCACCGCTCGGCCACGACGCCGGTGACGGAGAAGTCGCGCGGAACGTGGCGGCCCGCCACAGCCAGACCCCGGTAAATGCCGCCCAGGGCCGCCTCGTTCAGCGTGACCAGCGCCGTGGTGGCCGGATCGTCGTGCAGGATCCGTTCCACACACGCCTGGCCCGAGGAAGCATCGTCACCGCAGCAGTACGTCCGTGCGGTGAGTCCGCGTTCGGCCGCGGCTTTGGTGAAGCCGTCCAGCCCGCGGTGCGCCGACTCGTAGCCGGTGTGCAGCAGGTGCTCGGGCCGGTTCACGAAGGCGATCCTTCGGTGGCCCAGGTCGGCGAGGTGGTGAACGCAGGCAGCCGCCAGCGCGGTGTGGTCCAGGCCGACCCACCAGTCGTTGTCCGGGTGTTCGGTGCGGCCGATGCAGACGGCGGGGAAGTCCTCGGCGACGAGGTGGTCGACGCGGTCGTCCTGCAGCCTGATCTCCATGAGGATCGCTCCGTCCACCCGACGCTCGGCCAGCAGCCGCTGGAAGGAGCGGTCGCTGTCCACGCCACTCGGCGAGAGCAGCACGTCGTAGTCGAAGGTCGCGGCCGCCTCCACCACGCTGCCGATGAAGTCGAGTTGCATGCCGGTGTAGTGGTTGCCGGCCGGCGGGAAGACCAGACCGAGGGTGCTGGTCCGGCCGTTGGCCAGGGCACGCGCGCTCGCGTTGGGCCGGTAGCCCAGCTCGTCGATGACCCGCTGGATCTTGCGGCGGGTCTCCTCCGACACCGAGCGCTTACCGCTCAGGGCGTAGGACACGGTGCTCCGCGAGACACCGGCCCTCTTGGCGATCTCACCGATGTTCACGGCACTCCTTCATCGACCGAGTCGAACCGGTTCACTCTCGATCCGGCTGTTCGAGCCAGTTGTCGAACCGGTTCGATGAAGGGAAAGTAGGAGCGCCTTCGACGGTTGTCAATACCTTGCGCACGCTTACAAGAAACCGCCCCCCGATTGATGTCGGAAGTATTGCTGGCCCGTTTCCAAGGGTGCTAGCTTCCGGCGAACCGGTTCGACACAGCCCCATTCACCGTCTCGTTTACCCAAGCGGGGCCGCGCTGCATCGGGGTCAACCGGCTCGCAAGTGATCGAATCGGTTCGATTCAGGGACAGACGGATCACCCCACGGAGACCTCAGTGCGACGCAGACGCAGCAGCACAAGAGCTGACGCCGGTGCCACCGCCGTAGCGGCCTCGCCGCACGAAGGCACAGGACGGGCCTCAGCATCCGGGAGCGGACGCCCTGGAGGCGCTGCCGTCGTTCGTGGACTCCGGCGGCAAGGACATCTGCATCCACCTGACGGACATCTACCGCGGCTCGCCGAACAGGCGCCCGCGACCCACTGCAACCCCGACCCGATCGCCCGCCACGCCGACCTCTCGGTCAAAGGCGGGCCGGCCCGCAGGGTGCTGTTCCCGACGACCTTCCACGGCAACAACTTCTGGGGCCTGACCGTCCCGCTCACGCTGAAGAAGGGCACCAACCGGCTCACGTTCACCGCGGACGAGCTGCCCGACTTCAACGGCGACACCTACAACCAGTACGAACAGCGGTCGCCGTACGCGCCGGTCATCGACCGGATCGCCGTCACCCCGCTCGCTGAGAAGTAGGGGATATAGCTCCCCCTCTCCGCCTCCCTCCCTTCCCTTCCCCTGATGAAAGAGCCGCACATGCGCCTGCGTTCACCACGCCCACTCTCCACAGCGGCCGTCCTGCTGGCAGCCCTGGCGGCGAGCCTGCTGCCGGCCACCGCCTCGCACGCCGCCGACACCGGCGTCACCGTGGACTTCGCCACCGCCGGAGGCGCTCCCACGTACCACGCCTCCGGCATGATCTACGGGATGACCCCGGACGGCTCGCTGCCCCAGGACCACTTCTTCAAGGACATCAAGTGGCACCTCATGCGGGCCGGCGGCGCCCAGCTCAACAGCGGGGGCTACGCCACCAGCCTCGCCGACTACCAGACCCGCTGGAAGTCCACCCTCGCGCAGTACAAGCGGACCGCGGCGCTCGGCGGCACGTTCGTGCTGCTGCCGCACGACCTGTGGGGTGCCGACGGCACCACCAGTCAGGGCTGGCCCGGCGACAACGGTGACTGGACGCAGTTCGACGCCTTTGTCACCCAGCTCATAGGGGACGTCAAGGCCAACAACATGACCGTCCAGTGGGACCTGTGGAACGAGCCGGACGGCAGTGGCTTCTGGGGAGCCTCGCAGACCCAGTACCTGCAGATGTGGTCGCGGTTCTACGCCAAGGTCCGCGCCGCGTTCCCGGGCCGGCTGATCGTCGGGCCCAGCATCGCGGGTCAGCCGAACTCCTCCAACTCCTGGTGGACGACGTTCCTTTCGTACGCCAAGGCCAACAACGTCGCCCCGGACATCTGGAGTTGGCACGACGAGCCGGGCGACCCGGTCACCGACGTGGGCCGCGCCGACTCCACCCTCGCCGCGGCCGGGTTGACCAACTCCCGGCCGTACCAGATCAACGAGTACGCCACGGCGTCCATGCAGTCCCCCGGTGGTGGCGCCTGGTTCATGGGCCGTCTGGAGCGGGCCGGGGCGGACGGCCTGCGCGGCAACTGGGCTTCGGGCACCAACCTGCACGACTACGAGGCCAATCTGCTGACCAAGAACAGCGCCGGCCAGTACGTGCCGCTCGGCGAGTGGTTCATGTACCGCTACTACGGCTCGCAGACCGGCAACATCGTCAACCTGGTCCCGGGTACCGGAACCGACGGCCTGGCCACCAAGGACAACTCCGCGAAGAACGCCAAGATCCTGCTCGGCAGCAGTGGCAACACCGGCACGGTCACCGTCAACCTCACCGGCCTGAACACGACTTCGACGGTGGAGAGCGGCAAGGTGCGTGCCGTCGTCCAGCGCGTCCCGTACAACAACGGGGCCGCGGTGACCGGCCCGGAGACCATCTCCGACACCACTCTGACGGTCAGCAACAACGCGGCCTCGCTGTCCATCCCCTGGTCCAACGCCAAGGACGGCTACACCGTCACGCTCCTGCCGCCGTCCAACACCGCCGTCTCCACGGTCGCCGTCAGCCAGAACAGCGGGCAGTGCCTGGACGACACCGGCCTGAGCACCGCCAACGGCACGCAGTACCAGCAGTACTACTGCGAAGGCGGCTACCAGCAGATGCTGGACTTCAAGCCGGTCTCGGGCCGCACCAACACCTACACCGTCGTCAACGAGCTCAGCGGCAAGTGCCTTGATGTCGCGGGCGCTTCCACGGCCGAGGGTGCCTCCGTCGGCCAGTACACCTGCAACGGCGGCACCAACCAGATGTTCACCCTCAACCCCGTCACCGCACTCGGCAACAGCCACGACTACCAGCTCGTGGCCGTGCACAGCGGCAAGTGCGTCGACGTCTCGGACGTCTCCACCCAGCCGCGGGCCCTGATCCACCAGTGGACCTGCGACTCCGCGGGCGCACTCGGCACCAAGAAGAACCAGATCTGGCGGCTCCAGGGCAAAGCCTGAGCTTCCGCTCCGGCTATGCGCTCCCGCTCCGTGTTCCCCGACGCGACCGGGGAGCACGGAGCGGCTCGTCGGCCGGGCCTGTTGTCGTCACTCGCACAGGGACTTGTAGGTCTCCGCGTCCTTCTCCCACTGGTCGACCCCGGCGCTGAAGGCCTCCTGGTAGGTGTCGAGCTGAGTGGAGTCGCCGCGGTCGCGCGCGGAGTACGCCCCTGCCGCGCTGTCGCTCAGGGTCCGGCTGTCGTTGGCGAGGGCTCGGATCGTGGAGGCCACCTCGGAGTCCTCCGCCGCGTCCGCGGCGGAGTCGAGGTTCGATGCCAGCGCGCTCAGCGAGGCGGACGACGCGTCGTCGAAGGTGTCGCTGTTCGAGGAGATCGCCTGGGACGCCTGCTCGCAGCCGGGGTCGGTCGTGTCCTCCTCGGTGGACTCGTCGTCCGTGCCCGTATCCGTGTCCGTGCCGGATGTGTAATCCGTCGTCGGTGTGTAGCTGGGGGCCGAGTAGCCCGGCGATTCGGACGGCTCGCCGTCGGACTTGACCCAGTCGAGGACTTTCTGCGGGCCGATGGCGACGACGACGATGAACAGCAGGGCGGCCAGGCAACCGATTCCGGTGAGAAGCGAGTTGTCCTGCCCGGAAGGGGGCGTGGTGCCGCCTGTGGGCGACTTGGCGTCGCCGGCCTTACGGGTGACGCCCGGCTCTCTCCTGACCTCTGCCTTCTTGGCCACCTTCTTGGTCTCAATGGTCTTCGTGTACTTGGCCGTCCCGTACCCGGCGAGCGAGGTCGCCACGGTGTCCGGCAGCCAGGACCCGGCGAGGCTCACGGTCTCGCCCTGGATCCGCTCACGTGCGTACTCCATGACCTCGCCGACGGACGGCCGCTTGCCCGGCTCCTTGGCGAGGCACCGCTCGACGACCGCGCGGAGCTCGGGATCGCAACCGCCCAGCTCCGGCTCCTCGTTGATGATCCGGAAGAACATGGCCTCCGGGTTTCCCTCGCCGAAAGCGGTCCGTCCCGTCGCGGCGAACACCGCGAGGTTGCCGAGGGCGAACACATCCACGGCCGGGCTCGCGGAATGTCCGCGGATCTGCTCGGGAGCCATGAACGCGGGTGTGCCGACACGTACATGCGTGCTGGTGAGGGTGGTGGCGTCGGCGGCGTGCGCGATGCCGAAGTCGATGACCCGCGGACCGTCGTCGGCGAGCAGGATGTTGGCGGGCTTGAGGTCCCGGTGGATCAGCTCGCAGGCGTGGATCGCGGTGAGCCCTTCGGCGACACCCGCCAGGAGCCGGAACACCGTGGTCAGCGGGAACGGGCCGTGCTCGGTGACGGCCTGGTGCAGGGAGGGCCCGGGGACATAGGCGGTGGCCAGCCAGGGCAACGCCGCCTTGCTGTCGGCGTCCACGACGGGTGCGGTGTAGAGGCCCTGGACGCGCTGCGCGGCGTCGATCTCCTTGCGGAAGCGGCGCCGGAACTCGTCGTCCTCGGCGTAGTCGGGCCGTACGACCTTGACGGCGAGGGCCCTTCCGCCCGGGGTGAAGGCCAGATAGACGCGGCCCATGCCGCCGGCGCCGAGCCGGGCGCGTAAGTCGTATCCGCCGACACTTCTCGGATCGTCGGCGGTAAGCGGTTTGAACCGGTCGGCCATGCGCACCCCCGTGCTGCCTCGCCACCATGTTGGATACCTGAACTATCCCACGGAATATCGACCATGTCCCGCGCACCTGCAGGAAGTTCACAGAGCCCCCATGACTGCCGTCGCGCCGGCCGTCCTGCCCGCGACGCGGGGCTGGGCGGCCACGGCTGACCGCCTAGTCGCGAGAGCGGACAGCCGAGTCGTCGCCGCATCCGACCATCACAACGGCCGGT
Organism: Streptomyces sp. SAS_270; assembly: GCF_052543295.1. NCBI lineage: Bacteria > Bacillati > Actinomycetota > Actinomycetes > Kitasatosporales > Streptomycetaceae > Streptomyces > Streptomyces sp. SAS_270. The sequence goes on along the minus strand of NZ_JBMNDS010000018.1, from coordinate 57,556 downwards.
GCAGGCGGTGGCCCCTCGGCGGGCTACATGGAGAGGGTCGTCCGGCGTTGCTGACCCGCTCCGGGGTCCAGCAGTCGGCGGATGCGCGCGCCGGATGGCGAGTTCGTAGAGCTCCCCGCGCCGGTTCTGCTCCAGGAAGCTGTGCCAGTGCGCCAACGCCCTGATGACGGTGAGGAGTCCGGTGTCCAGATCGTCATCGCCCAGGATGCCGTCGTAGATCGTCGCGAGCTTGTCGTGCAGCTCGGCGGCACTGATCGTCAGGATGTTCGCGCAGGCAGCTACGAGCGCCGCCCGGGCATCCGCGGTGAGTTCGTCCTCGGCGGCATCGCGGAACAGCTCCGGCCGTACCAGGCGAGCGACCGTCTCCTGCGCGAAACGTAGGGACACTCTCGTCGGGGGCTCCGACGATCAACTGAAGGATTTCGGCCTCGAGTTCGCTGTAGTTCAGGCGTCCGGATGGCCTGCCAGTACGAGCCGAACAACACGTGCGCGAACGTGTGCGTCACCGATCCACCGGCTCGGGCCCCCGGGCGTCGGCGAGGGGCTGGGCGGCATAGGTGATGCGGATGACGCCGTCCGCGTGGCGTTCCGTCTCGCCCCGGACGCCGAAGACGTCGCAAAGGAGGCCCGGCGTCAGGACCTCCAGGACCGGTCCGGCCGCCACGACTTCACCGTCGTGGAGCACGACGAGGTGGTCGCAGAGCCGGGCGGCGAGGTCGAGGTCGTGCAGGACCGCCAGGGTGGTGATGCCGGTACTGCGGATGAGGTCCAGGAGCTCGAACCGGGCACGGATGTCGAGGTGGTTGGTCAGCTCGTCCAGTACGAGCAGCTGTGGACGCTGGGCCAGGGCGCGGGCCAGCAGGACGCGTTGGCGTTCGCCGCCGGAGAGCGTGGCGTAGTCCCGGTCCGCGAAGGGGGTGACACCGCAGCGCGCCACCGCCTCGGCGACGGCCTCGCGGTCCTCGGATCCGTCCCGGCCCAGCAGACCGTGGTGGGGGGTGCGGCCGAGGGCGACGATCTCGGTCACCGTCAGACCGGTGGTGGTGCCGGAGTCCTGGAGGACGGCCGCGGTGCGGCGGGCGGCAGTGCGGGTGGAGAGCTCCCATACGTCGTCGCCGCCCACCCTGACCACTCCCCCGGCGGGGCGCAGTGAGCGGTAGACCGTGCGCAGCAGGGTGGACTTGCCGCTGCCGTTGGGTCCCACGAGACCGACGATGTCGCCCTTGGCGGCCTCCAGGTTCACCTCGCGGAGGATCGGCCGGCGGTCCAGGGTGATGTGGAGCTGGTCCACGGTCAGTTTCATACGGTGTCCAGGCCCTTGTTGCGGCGCAGCAGCCACAGGAAGAAGGGGGCGCCGAGCAGGGCGGTGAGGATGCCCAGCGGGAGTTCGTTGGGGCGGGTGAGGGTGCGGGAGAGGAGGTCCACGAGGACGAGGTAGACGGCGCCCAGGAGCGCGGTCAGCGGGATGAGCCTGCGGTGGTCGGCGCCGGTGGTCAGGCGGACCAGGTGGGGGATCATCAGGCCGACGAAGCCCACTCCGCCCGCTACGGCGATGACCGTGCCGGTGAGCAGGGCGCTGATGACGAGCAGGATGGCCCGCAGCCGGTTGACGTCCACGCCGAGGGCGGTGGCGGACTCGTCGCCGGCGAGCAGGGCGTTGAGCCGCCGTCCGAACAGGGTCAGCAGGATCGTGCTCGCCAGTACGACGACCGTGACGGTGGGCAGTTGGCTCCACTGGGCGCCGGCGACGCTGCCGAGCATCCAGAACATCACCGTCCGCAGCTCGGTCGGCGTCGCCAGGAGCTGGACGAAGCTGGTCATCGAGAGCAGGACGTAGCCGACCGCGACCCCGGCCAGCACCACCCTGGTGGGGGCGAGCCGACCCTGTCGCTGCCCCAGGACGAAGACCAGGGCCCCGGCAGCCAGGGCGCCGACGAAGGCCGCGCCGGACACGCCGAGTGCGCCCAGGCCTCCCAGGGCCGCACCGCCGAGGGTGATGACCAGGACCGCGCCGAGCGAGGCACCGTAGGAGAAGCCGAGGACGACGGGGTCGGCGAGCGGATTGGTGACCAGGGTCTGCAACACCGCCCCGGCCACCGCCAGGCCCGCGCCGACCAGGGCCGCCAGAGCGACCCGGGGGGCCCGGAAGGTCCACACGATCTGGTCCAGTGCGGGGTCCGTGGTGGCGCCCTGGCCGGTGAGGTGGTGAAGGAGGATCCCCCACACGTCACCGACGGGGATGTTGACCGCTCCGATGCTCACCGCCACCACCATGACCGCGACGAGCACGACCAGCAGCACGCCTGCGACGAGCGACAGCCGCAGGCCGTTCAGGCCACGACCGTTGGGGCCGTGTTGGCCATTCAGGCCTTGTCGGGGTGCAGCATCCCGGCGATCTTCTCGACCGCCACGTCGTTGCTGGGGCCGAGGTACATCGAGTCCGACAGTGCCACGTACTTGTTGTTCTTCGCGGCCGGCCACTGGGGGAACTCCTTCAGCAGTTTCCTGGCGTAGGCCGCCGGGTTCGGGTCGTTGTAGCCGATGACGACGAGGGCGTCGACGTCGGTGGCGGCCACCTTCTCCTTGCTCAGATCGGCGAAGGAGGTCTTGGAGGCGTTCTCGAAGGCGTTGGAGCCGCCGGCCTTGGCGAGGATGTCGTTGTAGATGCCCTTGGCGACGACCGAGCTGAAGTCGTTCCCGCCCATGGCCATGTTGGAGAACAGGACCATGACCTTGGGCCGCTTCTCGCCCTTCACCTTGGCGGCGACCTCGGCGATGTGCCTTTCCGAGGCGGCGACGATCTTCTCGGCGTCGTCGCGCTTGTTGAAGATCTTGCCCATGTCGCGCAGCAGGGTGTAGCTGTCGGCGATCGTCATCTTGCTGGTGTCCTGGTCGCAGCCCTGCGGGGACACATAGCTGTTCGCGCCGGCCTGCTTCAGCTGCTCGCGGGTCGCGAAGCCGTTCTTCTCGTCGAAGCCGTACGACGTCGTCGACAGCACCAGGTCCGGGCGCAGCCCGATCATCGCCTCGCGCGGGACGTCGTAGGCATCGTTGAGTTTGACGTCGCCGTTGGGCAGCGCCTTGATGGCGGCGGCGCGGCCCGCGACCTCGGACATGCCGTAACTCTGCTGATTGGCCACGATCTTGTCCTGGACGCCGAGGGCGAGGAGCGTCGAGACCTCGGCGACCGAGGCCCCGTTCATCACGACGACCCGGCTGGGCTCCTCGGTGATCTTCTCCGAGTCCCCGCAGTTCTCGAGGGTCACCGGGTAGCCGGACTTCGCGGCTGCCGCCGCCGGCTTGCCGTCGGCGTCGCTGTCCTTGTCGGTCGAGGAATCGGCGCAGCCCACCGTGACCAGACACAGGACGCCGGCCAGGGCGATGGCGACGGGCCGTTTCTTCGACATACGTGCTCCTTGCAGCGGGGTGCCCGTGGGGCGACGGGCTCTGTTGCAGTAGTCGGGAGTCGGAGCCGATTCGTTCCCGCATGATCCCAACTACTTTGTGGGAGTTGGCAGATGACCTCTCTGCCCGTCCGGGGCGGGCAGGTGATGCCGCTGCCCCGCAGCCCGGTCACCACGTTGTCGGCGCACACGCGTCCCAGGCGCAGGTCGGGGCCTGTGGCATCCTCGGGGGCCGTTTCCCAGGAGTCGAAGGAGGCGAGCGTGGTCGCCGCGATGCCGGAGGAACGCGGCAGCTCCGGCACCCCGTCGCGGACCGAGCTCCGCACGAGTCCCTCCCGCCGTCACCGTGTCGGAACCGGCCGGCTCGGCAGGCACGGGGAACCAGACGGGACCGCGCCCCGACCACTGACACATGGAGCGGAAAGGCCAGACGCGCGTGCCGCGCCGAACTCGGAACACCCGGCTCGCCGACGTCTTGTGGGCCGTCGTACCGCCGTTGGGCGCCTCCGTCGGTGCGCTGGCCCTGCTGGCGGGCTACGCCGCGAACGGCGCGGCAGGCGAGCCACCGCCCAGGATCAGAGTCGTCGACGCGCGCGTCATCGCGGCACCCGCCGGCTCCGGCGCCACCCGCGCGTACTTCGAGATCCGCAACACCGGCCCGTCGAAGGACACCCTGCTGTACGCGGACTCGCCGGAACTGGGCATCAGTATCCTTCGCCGGACGGTGAGCCGGAACGGCAGTGAACTCACGGACTCCGTAAGGGCCGTGGAGGTTCCGGCGGGCGGCACGGTGCGCATGACACCGGGCGGACTCATGGTCGGGATCCTGGATCCACCCGTCCTCAAAGCAGGGCAGCAGGTGCCGTACCTCCTGTGGTTCAAACAGAGCGGGAAGGTCGCCGTCCGGGCGACCGTGGTCGAGGCGGTGCCCGTGAGGTGAGCTCCGGTGGCCAGTTCACGAGGACGCCGGGAGGGGCGTCGGTGTCCCCCGAACTCCGGGGGACCGACGCCCCTCCCGTCATGCGGCGACGGCAGCCGGGGCCCCGGACCCCTCGGCCTCGTCAAGAAGCTCGACGAGAGTCGCGCGGGCCCGTGCCACCCGGGAGCGGATCGTCCCGACCGGGCAGCCGCCGGCCACGGCGGCCTCGTCGTAAGGCAGACCGGTCAACTGGGTGAGGACGAACGCCTCGCGGCGCTCGGCGGGCAGCGCGTCCAGCAGGTCGAGCAGGGCCACGCCGTCGTCGAATCCGGGCAGACCGCTGGGCTGGGCACGCTCGGCCCAGGTCGTCCAGTCGTCCACGTCGGCCGTCCGCGGCCGGGCGGCGGCGTACCGCAGGCTGTCGACGACCGTGCGGCGTGCGATGGACAGCAGCCAGGTGCGTGCCGACGAGCGCCCCTCGAAGCGGTGAAGGCTGCCGAGCGCCCGCAGGAAGGTGTCCTGTGCGAGGTCGTCGGCCAGTTGGCGGTCGGCGGAGAGGTACGTGATGTAGCGGACGACGTCCGGGTGCAGGGCACGCACGAAGCGGTCGACGGCGTCGGGGTCGCCGGTGCGCGCGGCGAGAGCCCAGACCGTGGCCGGATCGTCGGGCGTCGCCCTGGCGACGGGCTGATCGGACGCCATGCGCCCCGTGTCGCGTTTCCTGGACGGAAGGGGGAGGACAGGAGTGATCACCTGATGTCCTTCTCGGGTGGTCCGGACCGATCCCGCGATGAGGCACGCCTGCGAGCGCCTGTTGGGCACGCCGGGCGTGTGCTCCCCGCTGCGGGAGGTCCCGGGACGGGAGTGGGATGAGGGCGTACGACGTGCACGCCCCGTGCCCGAGGCCGCGGACCCGCGGAACCGACAGACGCGGAACCGGCAGGACGGCCTCGGGGAGCCGGCTGTCTCAGATGACAGCGGTCCCGGCCGGAGGCCCCCGAGAGATGATCGTGTGTGTGAGCGTCAGCCGCGGGATCCGCTGCTCGACACGCCACCGCGTCGGCCGCAGACTGGGCCGACGCGGTGGAACGGGCAGGGATACGAGGGGCAGTCGCAGCGGAGCGGCCAGCCACCCGGCGACGGCCCGCAGGAGACGGAACGCGGCCCGCTCGCCGTAGGCCAGCCACAGACCGGTCAGCAGAGCGGCGAGCGTGTGGGCGGCGAGCATGCCCGGCGACGACAAGCCGCCGGCGCCGTGGGCCATGTGGCCGAGGTGCTCGGCGTGCGCCGCGTGGCCTCTGCCCATGGAGCCCATGTCCATCGCGTCCATGGACATCGAACCCATGGACATGCCGCTCATGTCCCGCGCCACGGAGCCCGTGCCGGATCCCGATGCCGCCGACTGGCCCCACGAGAAGGCCGAGTGGAGCGCTGCTTGCGCGACGACCACGACAGACACCACAAGCGGGAGTCCGCGCTCACGGCCCGCCATTGTCCAGCCGACTCCGCTCGTGGCGGCGAAGCCGGCTGACAGCGTCCACCAAGGCACGGTGGAGCCCGACATGAGTACGTGTCCAAGGGCAGCGAGCAGCACACAGACGGCCGCGAACACCGCGGCTCGTACCGTGCGCGCACCCCACCCGACAGTCATGACGGCCTCATCCTCGCATCCGGGCTCCGCTCGTCACGGGTGGGTACGCAAGAAACCCGGGCCCGCCACTCACTCAGAAGAGAGTGATACAGAACACAAGGGCCTGCAGGAACCCGACGGACAGTCCGACCGACCACTGCAGACGGGCCGTCATGTGCCGCCCTGGCCCGGACGGACCACCACCGCCAGGATCTTCACAGCTCCGCTGCGCTCGAAGTGCAGTGTGAACGAGACGAGGTCACCGGGCTGCCAGCCCTTTTTCGCCGGCACTGTCACGTCGAGGCCGTCCGGCGACATGGCGAGGCTCTCGCCGGCCGGGACTGCGGCGGAGTTCACGGTCTGGTCGGAGGCCGTGTTGGAGCTGGTCATGGCATGACGGCTCAGGGTGGGCCGGCCCGTGCCGGCCTCGGTGGAGGTCACTTTCAGCAGGCGGTCCCCCGCGCCCCCACTGTTGGTGATCCGGAAGAAGGCCGCCGTGACCGGGGTGGCGCCCGAGGGCGCGAACACCTTGCCGCCGGTGACCTCGATCCGGGCCGGACTGCCGGCGTTGCCGTAGGCGGTCCATGTGCTCAGTCCGCCGAGCGCGAGACCGCACACGGCGAGGGGTGCGAGCAAGGCCGGCAGGGTGTCGGTGAGCCGGCGGCGGGTCGGGCGCCACGGGCGCTGTTCGGTCATCGGGCAGTTCTCCGGGAGGCGGGTGAGGTCGAGGGCGAGGGCTGCCAGGCGCGCAGCCGCAGGCTGTTGGCGACGACCAGCACCGAGCTGGCCGACATGGCCGCCGCGGCCAGCATCGGGTTGAGCAGGCCGACCATGGCGAGCGGGACGGTGACGACGTTGTAGCCGAAGGCCCAGACGAGGTTCGCGCGGATCGTGCCCAGGGTGCGCCGGGCCAGCACAACCGCGTCCGCGAGGGTGTCGATGTCACCTCGCACGAGGGTCACGTCGGCGGCGCCGATGGCCACGTCCGTGCCGCTGCCCATGGCGATTCCGAGGTCGGCACCCGCCAGCGCGGCGGCGTCGTTCACACCGTCGCCGACGACCGCGACCCGGTAGCCCTGCTCCTTCAACTCCCGTACGAGCTCGGCCTTGCCCACGGGTGTGCAGCGGGCGTGCACTTCCTCGATGCCGAGCGCCTCGGCGACGGCACGGGCCGGTGCCTCCCGGTCGCCGGTGGCCAGCACGGGCCGTACGCCGAGCCGCCGCAGCCGCTCCACCGCGCGGTAGCTGCCGGGCCGTACGACGTCCCCGATCTCGATCAGTGCTTCGACCATGCCGTCCACCCGGACCATCACGGGCGTACGGGCGGCGGACTCGGCCCCCGCCAGAGCCTCCGCGAGCGCGCCGGGCAAGTCGTCGTCGGGCGAGAGGACTTCGACGAGCCGTTCCTCGACGCGCCCCCGCACTCCGCGGCCCGGCAGCGCGCTGAACTCGCTCACCTCCGGCAGCCGCCGCTCGCCCGACTCCCGCCGTGCGTGGGCGCAGACGGCCCGGCCGAGCGGATGTTCCGAGCCCTGTTCCACGGCCCCGGCCAACCGCAGCACCGCATCGCTCCCGAGCCCTTCCGGCAGAGCGGTGACCTTGGCGACGGTCATGTGGCCGGTGGTCAGGGTGCCGGTCTTGTCGAGGACGACGGCGTCGAGATGCTGAAGGCCCTCCAGCGCCTGCGGCCCGGTGACGAGGACGCCGAGCTGGGCGCCCCGGCCGGTGGCGGCCAGCAGCGCGGTCGGCGTCGCGAGCCCGAGCGCGCACGGACAGGCCACGACGAGCACCGCGACACACGCGGTGATCGCCGCCTGCGGATCGGCTCCCGCGCCCAGCCAGAACCCGAGCGCGGTGACGGCCAGCGCCAGCACGACCGGTACGAAGACACCGGCGACCGAGTCGGCCAGCCGCTGCGCCCGCGCCTTGCCGGCCTGCGCCTCGGTCACCAGCCGGGCGATCCGGGCGAGCTGGGTGTCCGCGCCGACCGCCGTGGCCCGTACGAGCAGCAGTCCGCCGACGTTGACGGCCCCACCAACCACGGCCGAACCGGGACCGACCTCCACCGGCTCGCTCTCACCGGTGACCAGCGACAGGTCCACGGCCGAACTGCCCTCCGTCACCTGCCCGTCGGTGGCCACCCGCTCGCCCGGCCGCGCGACGAACACCTGCCCGGCCCTCAACTCCTCGATGGGGATGAGCCGTTCGAGGCCGCCGTCCTCCCGGACGGACACCTCCTTGGCCGCGAGCCGGGCCAGCGAGCGCAGCGCCTCACCGGTTCCGTGCCGCGCCCGCGCCTCCAGGAACCGCCCGGCGAGCACGAACAGCGGTACACCGACGGCCGCTTCGAGGTAGATGTGCGCGACGCCGTCCGAGGCGGTGGGCACGAGGGTGAACGGCATCCGCATCCAGGGGTCGCCGGCACCGCCGAGGAACAGCGCGTACGACGACCATGCGAAGGACGCCACCACGCCCAGTGACACCAAGGTGTCCATGGTGGCCGCCGAGTGCCGTAGCCCCCGGACCGCCCGCGTGTGAAAGGGCCAGGCGCCCCACACGGCGACGGGTGCGGCTAGCGCGAAGCACAGCCACTGCCAGTTCCGGAACTGCAGTCCAGGGGCCATCGACAGAACGAGCACAGGGAAGGCGAGCAGGGCGGTGACGACCAGGCGGTGGCGTTCCTGCCGGGTGCCTTCGGACTCGTCGCCTTCGTCGGTGGCGGACTCCTGCTTCGTCGGCGGTTCGGGCAGGGCGACTGTGTATCCGGCCTTCTCGACGGTGGCCACGAGTTCGTCCGGGCCGATGCTCGCCGGATGACTCACGCGAGCCGTTCCGGTGGCGAGATTGACGGTCGCGGTGACCCCGTCCAGCTTGCCGAGCTTCTTCTCGACGCGGGTCACGCACGCGGCGCAGGTCATGCCGCCGACGGTCAGGTCGGTCGTCAGCAGGACGGTCAGCTGTTCGGCGCCCATCAGCCGTGTCCCCCCTGCATGTCGTCCATGTCTCCCGTGTCGTCCGGGCCTCCGGAACCGTCGCCGCTGGTGCTGGTGCCGTGCATTCCGGGTGCGACAGGGCCTGCTCCGACGCCCACGGCGTAGGACACCGTGAAGATCAAGGCCAGCAGCAGGAGGTAACCGCAGAGCGCGGGCGGGGGTGCCGCCTTCCGCAGTACTGCGCCCACGGCGCCTGAGGAGGATTGCCGGGACTCGTCCATCAACCGCGTCTCCAGGTCACGTCGTACGACGTCGTTCGGAATCGCGCCGTACCGAAGGAGTAGTCGGAGTGGGTGCGGACCGAGTTCCGGCGGGCTTGTGTGGCGCCAGTCACAGGAGAGTTCAGGCGGTCCGCCTCAGGACCGGCGCGGGGTTCTCCGGCTCGTCGACGCCGTCGTCGCAGGGCGCGGCCTCGGTTCAGGGGAAGATTCGCGCGCAGGCTTCCGCTCAGTGCGTGATGGAGTCGATCAGATCGCGTGCGCCCTGGCGGAGCAGGGCGACGGCGACCGATGTGCCGAGGGTGGTCGGGTCGAGGGGGCCGGCCCACTCGTGGGCGTTGAGGACGGTCTTGCCGTCGGGGGTGAACACGCAGGCGCGCAGAGACAGGTCGCCGTTTCGTTCGGCTTTGGCGTAGCCGGCGATCGGTGAGTTGCAGTGGCCTTGGAGGACATGGAGGAACATGCGTTCCGCGGTGGCTTCGCGGTGGGCGTCGGGGTCGCCGAGACCGCTGACGGTGTCGATCAGAGCGGTGTCGCCGCCGCGGCACTGCAGCGCGAGGATCCCGGCGCCGATCGGCGGGACCATGGTGTCCGGCGACAGGATCTCGGTGATCACGTCGGTGCGGTCGATGCGTTGCAGGCCGGCGACGGCCAGCAGCAGCGCGTCGGCGTCGCCCGCGGCGAGCTTGTCCAGACGGCGGTTGGCGTTGCCGCGCATCGGCACGCACCGCAGGTGCGGGTGAGCGGCGGCGAGCTGGGCGACGCGCCGCACGGACGAGGTGCCGATCCTCGTGCCGGGCGGGAGCTGCTCAAGGGTGAGGCCGCCGGGGTGGATGAGGGCGTCGCGGATGTCGTCGCGCTTGAGGAAGGCGGCGAAGACGGTGCCGACCGGGAGCGGCCGGTCGGCGGGCACGTCCTTGACGCAGTGCACCGCCAGGTCGGCCTCACCGGCTAGGAGTGCCTGGTCGACCTCCTTGGTGAACGCGCCCTTCCCCTCCACCTGGGCGAGGGCGCCCATCCACTTGTCACCGGTCGTCTTCACCGGCACGACCTCGGTGCGGATTCCGGGGTGGAGCGCGGCCAGTTCGGTGCGTACACGCTCCACTTGGACGAGCGCCATGGGCGAGTCACGGGAGACGATGCGGATCAGTTCGGGGGCGGACATGCCGTCCACGATAGACCTTCGGATCCGGGAGCCGGCCATCAATCCGGACGCCCATCGCAGCGGTGTGGCCCGCGAGTTGGGGATTTCTGGCAGGTGTGCGAGGAGGGTGCCGGCAGGCCATGGTGATCGCAGACGCGGCGGTCTTCAGCGCGGAATCACCCAGCCCGGCGTCCAGGTGCCCGCGGCGTCGTGGCCGGGCGTCGTGGCGGCGAGGTGGGCGCGGAGGGTGGCCAGCGCCGGGTGGGGATTGTCGCGGTGCCAGAGGAGCGAGTGCGGGTAGACGGGTGTCGGGTCGGTGACCGGGATGCGGCGCAGGCCGTGGCCGTCGGGCCATACGAGGCGGGTCCGGCCGCCCATGAAGGTTGCCAGGGCCGGGGTGTCGGCGATGGTGTCGAGGAGCGCGTCGGAGCCGAAGTTGGGGCCGGTCGCCTCGATGGTGAGGCCGAACTCGGCGACGAGGTCGTCGTAGTAGGCGGCCCATTCGGTGCCGGGGACGATGCCGGGCATCCAGATCCGTTGGCCGGCGAGCTGAGCGAGGGTCACCGAACGGGCGCCCGCCAGCGCGTGGTCGGGGCCGGTGAGCAGTTCGAGCGGCTCGTCGAGCACCCGGACCGACTCGATGTCCTCGGGAAGGGGCCGACCGGGTACGCCGACGGCGCGGAAGGACGCGTCGATCGCACCGGACCGGATGGCGGCGACGGCCCTTTCGATGTCGAACAGCCACACCACGTCGAGCTCGATCTCGGGGTGCGTGCCGTGGAAGGCCCGCATCAGGCCCGACGCGGCGCCGCGCGAGGCGATCACGTCGACGCGCAGCGGACGGTGGCCGGTGCGCACGGACGCGACCGCGCGCTCGGCGATGCGCAGCAGCTCGCGCGCGTGGGGCAGGAACGCCTGCCCGTCGATGGTGAGTTCGGCACCGCGCGGTGTGCGGGTGAACAGCCGCACACCGAGGTCGCGCTCCAGTGCGGCGATGCGTTTGGAGACGGCCTGCTGGGTGACCGCGAGCTCGGCGGCGGCCTCCTGGAACTGCCCCGCGTCGGCGGCGGCGACGAAGGTCCGGACGGTGTCGAGATCCATGTCGACACCCTAGGGGTACAACTGTTGGTTGTGGCCAGATGGTCCTGCGGTTGTTTGATCCCCGGGTGCGGTGCTCGCTTTGATACTTCCGATCGCGGATCGGTTGTGCAGGCGAGTGGCGAGGGGCGGCGGGCATGAGGAGCGGGCACCGGCTGGGACGTCTGCTCGGAGATCGGCCGGGGCTTCTGCGCGGCCACCGGCTGGGGCGGCGGTTCGGGTGGCTCTGGGGAGCGTACGGGACCAGCGCACTCGGCACGTGGCTCGCCTTCGGCGCCTTCCCGCTGATCGCCATCCAGGTGCTGCACGCCGGGCCGGCCGAGGTCGCCGCGCTCGCCTCCGTGGGGGCCGCGGTGGGCGCGGCCGTGGCGGTGCCGCTCGGCCCGTGGGTGGAGTTCCGCCGTAAGCGGCCGGTGCTGATCGCGATGGACCTGGTGCGCTTCGCGGCGCTGCTGACGGTCCCCGCCGCGTTCGCGCTCGGCGTGCTCACCTTCCTTCAGCTCCTGGTGGTCTCGATCGTCGTCGCGGCGGCCGACATCACCTTCCGCGCCGCCTCCGGCGCGTACCTGAAGACGCTGTTGCCGGCCGAGGACCTGCTCGTCGCCAACGCCCGGTTCGAGTCCACGGCCTGGACGACCACGATCATCGGACCGCCGCTGGGGGGCGCGGCGATCGGGCTCCTCGGGCCGGTGGCGACGGTGGTGGCCGACGCGGTCAGCTACCTGCTCTCGGCCCTGGGCATCCGCGCGATGGGCGGACACGAGCCGCGGCCGGAGCGCCGGGAGGCCGCGCGCATGCGGGCCGGGGATCTGCTCGACGGCTGGCGGTACATCCTCGCCGATGCGACGCTGCGTCCCCTGTTCTTCAACACCGCCCTCTTCAACGGCCTGGTGATGGCCGCCCAGCCACTGCTGGCCGTCCTGATGCTCGGCCGGCTCGGGTTCACACCGTGGCAGTACGGCCTCGCCTTCGCCGCGCCCTCGATCGGCGGGCTGCTCGGCTCACGGTTGGCCCGACCGCTCGTCAGCCGGTTCGGGCAGCACCGGGTCCTGGTCACGGTCGGTACGCTGCGCGCGGTCTGGCCCGTCGGGCTGGCCTTCCTGGGACCGGGCACCGGCGGGCTGCTGCTGGTGATGGGCGTCGAGCTCGGGCTCATCTTCTGCTGCGGGGTCTTCAACCCCGTCTCCGCCACCTGTCGCCTCCAGCGCACCCCGACCGACCGGGTCGCCCGCACGCTGTCGGCCTGGGCGGTGACGACCAAGGCCTCGACCGCGCTGCTGACGGCCCTGTGGGGTGTGCTGGGCGGCCTGCTCGGCCTGCGTACGGCCATCGGTCTGGCCGGCGTGCTCCTGCTGGCGACCCCGCTGCTGCTCCCCCGCCAGGCGGCGGCGTCCCGCTCCGAGCCGGAACCGACACCGATCCGCACCTGACAGACCGCCACGGCCGCAACGGTCGCCACCGCGACAGTGCGGCACGGTCTTGCTCACCCCAGGAAGCTCAGCCGCACCTTGCGACTCGGATTGTCCCGATTCGTATCCACGAGGCACACCGACTGCCACGTCCCCAGCTCCAGCCTTCCGCCGAGCACCGGGAGCGTCGCGTGGGGCGGGACGATGGCCGGCAGGACGTGGTCGCGGCCGTGGCCGGGACTGCCGTGGCGGTGTTGCCAGCGGTCGTCGGCGGGGAGCAGGGCATGGAGGGCGGCGAGGAGGTCGTCGTCGCTGCCGGAGCCGGTTTCGATGATGGCGATGCCGGCGGTCGCGTGGGGCACGTAGATGTTGAGGAGACCGTCGCGGCCGGCCGCGGTCTCAGCGAGGAAGGCCTCGCAGTCACGGGTGAGATCGACGACTTGCTCCGTCGAGCCCGTGGCGACGTCCAGGACACGGGTGGTGAAGGCATCCGACATGTCTCCATCCTCACCCATGCACCAGTTCCGCAACGGACCACCCACCCGCCTTGCGAGATGGGAGTTCCAGTCTGCGAGACACTCACCGCACGCGGTCACGCCGACCTGTCGGCGATCGGTCGCTGACGCGGGAAGATCCCGGACCCCGGCCAGGTTGGTAGAAGCGTGAACGAAACTGGGGCGCAGGCGCGGGAAGTCGATGTCGTCGTGGTGGGCGCGGGTCAGGCCGGACTGTCCAGCGCCTATCACCTGCGGCGCACCGGCTTCGAGCCGGAGCGTGACTTCGTCGTGCTGGACCGCGCGCCGCAGGCCGGCGGCGCATGGCAGTTCCGCTGGCCGTCACTGACGTACGGCAAGGTGCACGGCATGCACGCCCTGCCGGGCATGGAGCTGACGGACGCCGACCCGGCGCGCCCGTCCTCCGAGGTCATCGCCGAGTACTTCGACACGTACGAGCACCGCTTCGACCTGCGGGTGCGGCGGCCGGTCGACGTGCGGGCCGTGCGGGAGGGCGAGGGCGGCCGCCTGCTCGTCGAGACGTCCGAGGGCGACTGGTCCGCGCGGGCCCTGATCAACGCGACGGGCACCTGGGACCGGCCGTTCTGGCCGCGCTATCCGGGGCAGGAGACCTTCCGGGGACGGCAGTTGCACACGGCGCAGTACCCCGGTCCAAAGGAGTTCGCCGGTCTGCGCGTGGTCGTCGTGGGCGGTGGCGCGTCCGGCACCCAGCACCTGATGGAGATCGCCCCGTACGCGGCTGCGACCACCTGGGTGACACGCCGTCCGCCCGTCTTCCGCGAGGGTCCTTTCAGCGAGGACGTCGGCCGGGCGGCCGTCGCGCTCGTCGAGGAGCGAGTCCGCCAGGGACTGCCACCGAAGAGCGTCGTGTCGGTGACCGGGCTCCCGCTGAACGACGCCGTCCGGCAGGCGATCGCGGACGGTGTCCTGGACCGGCAGCCGATGTTCGACCGGATCACCCCTGACGGTGTCGCGTGGGACGACGGGCGGCACGTGGAAGCCGACGTCATCCTGTGGGCGACCGGCTTCCGCGCCGCGATCGACCATCTGGCGCCGTTGCGGATGCGCGAGCCGGGCGGCGGCATCCGCGTGGACGGGACCCGGGCGGTCGCCGATCCTCGCGTCCATCTGGTCGGATACGGGCCGTCGGCCAGCACGATCGGCGCGAACCGTGCCGGACGTGCGGCCGTACGGGACATCAGACGACTCCTGGCCGGGGAGCCGGTCGCCGTCTGACGTCCCGCCAGGTCACTTCGCGGGTGAAGCGCTCTTGCGGCGCGCGTTGAACTCGGCGACGTTCTTCTGCTGCTCCTCGTAGCTCGCCGTGAAGCGCGTGTCGCCCGGCTTGACGGTGACGAAGTAGAGCCAGTCCCCCGGGGTCGGGTTGATCGCGGCACGCATCGCCTCCTCGCCGGGGTTGGCGATCGGCGTGGGCGGCAGGCCCATGCGCTGGTACGAGTTGTACGGGCTGTCGAGCCGGGTGTCGTTCTGGGTGGTCTTCAGGGTCGAACGGTTCAGCGCGTAGTTGATGGTGGAGTCCATCTGCAGCGGCATCCCGCGCCCCAGACGGTTGAAGATGACCCGGGCGACCTTGCCCATGTCCTGCTTGGTGGCGGCCTCCGCCTGCACGATGCTCGCGACGGTGACCGCCTGGTAGACGTTCATCGCGTTGCGCTGCGCTCCGGCGGCGACCGGCGCCCCGTTGAACTTCTTGTTCGCGGTGTCGACCATGAACGACAGCAGGGACTCGGGAGTCGCCTTCTCGCCGAGCGGATACGTCGCCGGGAAGAGATAGCCCTCCGGATTGCCCCCCGCGTCGTTCGGAAGCTTCAGGTGGGCCTTGCCGAGGGCCTTCTTGGTGGTGCCCGAGGGCCTGGTGAGCGCCTTGTCGACGGCGTCGTACACCTGACCGGAACGCCAGCCCTCCGGGATCACGAGGGACGTGGGCTTCGCGTCCCCGCTCTCCACGTTCAACAGCGGCACCGCCACGGCGGTGGCCGCCACGACGGCTCCGGTCGCGATGAGGGCGATCCGGCCCCGGCGCGTCAGTCGAATCGTGCTCCGTGGCGGAGTGTTCATCTGCATGCGGGCACGGTAACCCGCTAATGCTCACAAACCCGGCATATCGTCATCTTGTTGGCTCCAGTTGGGCGTCCCGGTGGACCAGGGCCGCATACCGCCCCTCCTGCTCCAACAGCTCCTCGTGCGTGCCGCGTTCGACCGCGCGCCCGGAGTCGAGGACCACGATCTGGTCGGCGCCCCGAATGGTGGACAGCCGATGCGCGATCGTGAGGGTGGTGCGGTTGGCGGACAGCGCGTCGATGGCCTCCTGCACGGCATGCTCGGTGCCGGTGTCCAGGGCGCTGGTCGCCTCGTCGAGGATGAGCACGGGCGGGTCGCGCAGGATGGTGCGCGCGATGGCCAGGCGCTGCTTCTCGCCGCCGGAGAACCGGTGGCCGCGCTCGCCGACGACCGTGTCGTACCCGTCGGGCAGGGACGCGATGTGGTCGTGGATCTGGGCCGCCCGGGCCGCCGCGCGCAGTTCCTCGTCGGTGGCGTCCGGCTTGGCGAAGCGCAGGTTCTCCGCGACCGAGGCGTGGAAGAGGTACGTCTCCTGCGAGACGACGCCGACCGCCCGCGCGAGCGTGTCGAAGTCGAGGTCGCGCACGTCCACCCCGTCGAGCGTGACCCGGCCGCCCGTGACGTCGTACAGCCGCGGCACGAGATAGCTGAGGGTGGACTTGCCGGAGCCGGTGGGACCGACCACGGCGAGGCTGCCGCCGGCGGGCACGGCGATGTCGATGCCCTCCAGGATGGATCCGCTCTTGTCGTCGTAGTGGAACTCGACGTCCTCGAAACGGATCTCGCCCTTGACCTGGTCGAGGTGGACCGGGTGCTCGGCCTCGGTGATGTCGATGGGGAGGTCCAGGTACTCGAAGATGCGCTGGAAGAGCGCGAGCGAGGTCTGGATCTGGACGCCGGTGGAGAGCAGGCTGACGGTGGGCCGGAACAGGCCCTGCTGGAGCGAGACGAAAGCGACGAGCGTGCCGAGCGAGATGTCCGGTCCGCCGACCTGAAGGGCCAGACCCGCGGTCCAGTAGATGACGGCGGGCATGGCGGCCATGACGACGCCGATGACGGACATGCGCCAGCGCCCCGCCATGTTCGACCGCACTTCGAGGTCCACCAGGCGCTCGGACTCCTCCGAGAAGGAGCGGGTGAGCGAGTCGGCGCGCCCCATGGTGCGGCCGAGCAGGATGCCGCTGACGGAGAGCGACTCGGTGACCGTGGCGGCCATGGCGGCCATCTGCTTCTGGCGCTGGGTGGTGATCTTCTTGCGTTCGTTGCCGACGCGGCGGCTGATCCACACGAAGACCGGCAGCAGAAGCAGCGAGACGGCGGTGAGGCGCCAGTCGAGGGCGACCATCGCGACGATCGTCGCGACCACGCTGGTGAGGTTGGAGACCAGCGAGGTGGCGGTGGAGGTGACGGTCGCCTGCATGCCGCCGATGTCGTTGGCTATGCGGGACTGCACCTCGCCGGTGCGGGTCCGGGTGAAGAAGGCGAGCGACATGCGCTGCAGCCGACCGTAGACGGCAGTCCGCAGGTCGTGCATGACGCGCTGGCCCACGGTGGTGGAGATCAGGGTCTGCAGCACGCCGAAGACGCTGGTGAGGACGGCACTGAGGATCATGCCGAGCGCGAGCAGGCTCAGCAGCCCGGTGCGGCCCTCGGGGATCGCGACGTCCAGGATCTCCTTGAGCAGGAACGGCGTCGCGACGGAGACGAGGGAGGCGGCGCCGACGAGCAGACCGACGATCGTGAGCCGTCCGCGATAGGGACGGAAGAGCTTCAGGATGCGACGCACCTGCCGCGGCTGTTCGGTGTCGGCAGGTGACGGGGTCCAGGTGGGTTGGTCGGGGTGCAATGGGCTCCTACGGAGGTGAGATGAAGAGGACTGACGGAGCTTAGCTCATTGTTACCTATACTCACAATGAATAAGGTCCTGATATTGTTCCCGGTATGACCACCCCCGACGCCGACGGTCTGCTGGCCGAGCAGTTGCTGCGGCTGACCCGCCGCGTGCACCGCATCCAGAAGCGCCATCTGGAACACCGCGAGCTCGGCATCACCCCTGCCCAGTCCCGGCTGCTGCGCACCCTCGCGCACTACGGCTCCCCACCCCGCATGGCGGATCTCGCCGAGCGTCTGGAGGTGGTGCCCCGCGCCGTGACCACCCTGGTCGATGGTCTGGAGGCGAGCGGCAAGGTCCGCCGCGTCCCCGATCCCACCAACCGCCGGGTCATCCGGATTGAGGTCACGGACGAGGGCCGCAAGGCGCTGCGGGAGCTGCGCGGCGCGCGCCGGTCCGCGGCGGAGGAGATCCTGGCACCGTTGACGGATGAGCAGCGCGAAGTGCTCGGCGGTTTGCTGGACACCCTGATCGACGGCACACCCGAAGTGGAGCGCCGCTGCTGAGTCACCTGGCGTGAGGAGTGCGCGGTGCCCCTGCTGGAGCCGGACCCGGACGCGCTGCGCCCTGCCACCCGCCCCGACCGGCCCGCGCCCGACCGGGTGCCCGAGGACCGCGCCGGGGGCACCCCCGAGCCGCTGCGGAGCGAGCTGACCGCGCTGCTCGGCGCCGGCAAGGTGCTCACCAAGGTCTCGGACCTCGTCCGGTACGCCTCCGACGCCAGCCCCTACCGGTTCGTCCCGCAGGTCGTGGTGGTTCCCGAAGACCTCGACGACGTGTCGGCCATCCTGTCGTACGCGCACGGCAAGGGCCGCGAAGTCGTCTTCCGCGCCGCCGGGACCTCGCTCAACGGCCAGGCGCAGGGTGAGGACATTCTCGTCGACGTCCGTCGGCACTGGACCGGGGTCGAGGTCCTCGACGCCGGCGAGCGGGCACGCATCGGGCCCGGCACGACCGTCGCGCGCGCCAACGCCGCGCTCGCCCGTCACGGGCGCGTGCTCGGCCCCGACCCGGCCAGCGCGATCGCCTGCACGGTCGGCGGGGTCGTCGCCAACAACGCCTCCGGCATGACAGCGGGCACCACCCGCAACTCCTACCGCACCCTCGCCTCCCTCACCTTCGTGCTGCCCACCGGCACGGTCGTCGACACGGCGGAGACGGACGCGGACGAGCGGCTCGCTGACGCCGAACCCGCCCTGTGCGCCGGGCTGCTGGGGCTCAAGGCGGAGATCGAGGCGGACGCGGAGCTGGTCTCCCGGATCCGCGCCAAGTACGCGATCAAGAACACCAACGGCTACCGCCTGGACGCGTTCCTGGACGGCTCGACGCCCGTGGAGATCCTGCGCGGCCTGATGGTCGGCTCCGAAGGCACCTTCGGCTTCATCGCGGAGGTCGTCTTCGACACTCTGCCGCTGGACCGGTGCGTCACCGCGGGACTGCTCTTCTTCCCGTCCCTGCCCGCGGCCGCGGCCGCCGTGCCGCTCTTCAACGCGGCGGGCGCACATGCCGTGGAGTTGATGGACGGCAACACACTGCGCGCCTCCGTCAGCGTGGCGGGCGTACCCGCGGACTGGGCCGGGCTGCCGCGGTCGACGGCGGCGCTCCTGGTCGAGTTCCGCGCCGCCGACGCGACACGGCAGGAGGCGTACGAGGAGGCGGCCGACCGTGTGCTCGAAGGACTCGAACTCCTCACGCCCGCCGCCTCGGTGACCAACACGTTCACCCGGGACCAGAGGACGATCGCGGGCTACTGGAAGGCGCGCAAGGCCTTCGTCGCGGCGGTCGGCGGTGCGCGTCCCGCCGGGACCACGCTGATCACCGAGGACTTCGCGGTGCCGCCCGCGCGGCTCGCCGAGGCCTGCGAGGCGCTGCTCGGTCTGCAGACGCGACACGGCTTCGACGCGGCGGTCGCCGGGCATGCCGCGCACGGCAACCTGCACTTCCTGCTCGCCTTCGACGCGGCGAAGCCCGCCGATGTCGGTCGCTACGCCGCCTTCATGGACGACTTCTGTCGTCTCACCGTCGAGCGATTCGACGGCTCGCTGAAGGCGGAGCACGCCACCGGACGGAACATCGCGCCGTTTCTGGAGCTCGAATGGGGTTCCCGGGCAACGGAGTTGATGTGGCGTACCAAGCAGCTGATCGACCCCGACGGGGTGCTCGCGCCGCGGATCGTGCTCGATCGCGACCCGCAGGCACATCTGCGTGGCCTGAAGACGATCCCCCGCGTCGAGCCGATCGCCGACCCGTGCATCGAGTGCGGCTTCTGTGAACCGACCTGCCCCAGCCAGGACCTGACGACCACACCTCGCCAACGGATCGTGCTGCGACGGGAGATGATGCGCCAGCCGGGCGGATCGCCGGTGGAGCAGGGCCTGTTGGACGCGTACGGGTACGACGCGGTGGACACCTGCGCGGGCGACGCGACGTGCCGCCTCGCGTGCCCTGTGGGCATCGACACGGGCGCGCTGATGAAGGACTTCCGGCACGCCCGGCATTCACCGCGCGAGGAGAGGGCGGCGGCGCTGGCCGCGCGCCGCTTCCGGAGTGTAGAGGCGTCGGCCCGGCTCGCCGTGGCCGTGGCCAGCCGCCTCGACGACCGGTGGGTGACGGCCCTGACGCGCGCGGCGCGCAAGGTGGTCCGGCCGGACCTCGTACCCGAGTGGCTGAGCGGCATCCCCGGAGCGGCGCCGCGCACGCTGCCGCGCACCGCGCGCGTGGGCGCTGCCGCCGTGTACTACCCGGCCTGCGTCAACCGGATCTTCGCCGGCCCGGGTGATGTGTCGCTCCCCCGCGCCGTTGTCGCGCTCGCCACGCGCGCGGGAAGGCCGGTGTGGATTCCGAACGATGTGGCGGGCACGTGCTGCGCGACCATCTGGCACTCCAAGGGGTACGACGCGGGCAACGCGGTCATGGCCAATCGCATCGTCGAGGCCGCCTGGGGCTGGACCGCGGGCGGCACGCTGCCCCTCGTCGTGGACGCGTCTTCCTGCACCCTCGGCCTCGCGCACGAGGTCGTGCCGTATCTGACCGCCGACAACCGGGCGTTGCACCGGGAACTCACGATCGTCGACTCTCCGGTGTGGGCTGCCGAGGAGCTGCTGCCTCGTCTCACCGTGCACCGCACGGTCCGTTCGGCGGTGCTCCATCCGACCTGCTCCATGCGTCACTTGGGCGACGAGGCGCAGTTGCGGTTGCTCGCCGAGGCGTGCGCGGACGAGGTGGTCGTGCCGGACGATGCCGGGTGCTGCGCCTTCGCGGGCGACCGCGGCATGCTGCACAGGGAGCTCACCGAGTCGGCCACTCGCAAGGAGGCCGCGTTCGTGGGCTCCCGGGACTTCGACGCCCACCTCTCCGCGAACCGTATGTGCGAGGTGGGCATGGAGCACGCGACGGGCCGCGGCTACGGCTCCGTACTGCTGGAGCTGGAGCGCGCGACCCGTCCGGATCACCCGGTCGACGAAGCGGTCAACTGACCTCGGACGCGGGCTCCTTGGTCGACTGGGCAGGGACCGTGGTCTTCGCGGTCTCGTCCGCGGCGTCGAGCACCGCGCCTTCCGGAGCGGGCACGGTCTCGCCGTTCAGCACCTTCTTCGCGCGTTCGATGTCCAGCGCGCCTTCCCAGCGGGAGACGGCGAAGACGGCGACGCAGTTGCCGAGGAGGTTGGTGACGACGCGCATCGAGTCCATGATGCGGTCCACGCCGAGCAGCAGGGCGACGGCACCTGCGGGGATGGCGCCCAGCGAGGAGGCGGTGGCGGACAGGGCGAGGAAGGCCGAACCGGGGATGCCCGCCATGCCCTTGCTGGTGAGCATGAGGACCAGGATCACGGTGATCTGCTGGCTCAGGCTGAGGTCCACGCCCACGGCCTGGGCGATGAACAGCGTGCCGATGGACAGATAGAGCGAGGCGCCGTCGAGGTTGAAGGAGTACCCCGTCGGCAGGACCAGGCCGACGGCGTCGTCGCGGGCGCCGGCCTTGCGCAGCTTCTGCATCACGCGCGGCATGACGGACTCGGTGGAGGCGGTGCCGAGCGCGAGGAGCATCTCCTCACGGATGTAACGCAGGAACTTCCAGAGGCTCAGCCCGGTGACGATGCGCAGGGCGACGGCGAGCAGCGCGATGAACAGCGCGGCAGCGGCGTAGCACAGGATGATCAGCTTGGCGTACGTCTGGATCACGCCGAGCCCGTACTGTCCGATCAGCACGGCCATCGCGCCGAACACGGCGATCGGGGCGAGTCGCATGACGAAGCCGACGACCGCGAAGATGATCTCCTGGGCCTGCTCGACGGCGGGCAGGACCTGCGGCACCTTGGTGTGGCCGAGGTGCAGCAGCGCGGCGCCGACCAGACAGGCCAGGATGAGCACCTGGAGCAGCGAGTTCTCGGCGAAGGCACCGATGAAACTGGTGGGCAGCGCGTTGACGATGAACTCGGTGGTCGAGGGCAGCGAGCCGCCGCCCGTCTTCGCGTCGACCGCCGAGGTGTCGAGCGTGGACGGGTCGACGTGCATCCCCGAGCCGGGCTGGACGACATTGGCGGCGATCAGACCGATGATCAGGGCCACTGTGGACGCGATCTCGAACCAGATCAGGGCCTTGAGCCCGATCCGGCCGAAGGCCTTCAGGTCACCGGCCTTGGCGATGCCGACGACGACCACACAGAACACGAGCGGCGAGATGATCGTCTTGATGAGTCGTGTGAAACCGTCGCCGAGCGGCTGGAGATCCGTGGCCACGTCGGGCCACAGCTTCCCGACGACGATTCCGAGCACGAGGGCGCAGGCGACCTGCGCGAACAGTGAGGTACGCAGTATGCGTGCGACGCGACGCGGGGACGATACAGACGGCGGCACGGGGCACTCCTCCGGGGGATTCCTGTATGCGGAAAAGCACTTCCGCGCCGCTCACTATTGAGGAGGCGATGATTCCGGTGGCTACCTCCGTGTGACGCCCATGTAAATCATTCAACGTGCGACTTGTTCCGCCCCAGTCGTCGCGGTCCTCGTCAGCAGTCCTTTCGGTCCTGGGTGAGCACTCCCTGAACGGTAGTCAGACTGCGGTCGTAGCAGCCGTCCGAGCCGTACAGCCGATAGCGCTCGCTCGTCGCGCCGACCGCATGCCGTTGATCGCGCGGCACGTTCGCCGTATACGTCGCGTCGCCCGTGTAGGTGTCGTCGAGCCCGGACCACGCGGTGCGTCGGCCGCCACTGGTCTCGACGACCGCGGCCCGGTCGCCGAGCGTGAGGACGGTGCGCAGCCGGTCGTCCGCGCCCAGGGTCGTCGTGCCGTCCATGGTGTAGGTGCGGTGCGTGCGCGTCGTCCGGGCCGGTCCGCGCCCGTCGACGGTGACGCTCTCGTCGTCCCTCCAGGTGGCCTTGAGGCCGTCGGTGTTCTCGCCGTCGGTCCAGCGGTGCACGGATGTGTTCGCGAGGGTGCGGCTGACGGTCGTCCTGACCCGGCCGTGCGAGGTGTCGACGTACCCGGCGACGGTCAGCCGGTGGCCGCCGTCGGTGTCGAGGCGCTGCTGCGAACCAGGCGTGTACGTCGAGGAGTTGGTGAGGTCGCCCGCGTCGTTGCGGGTGAGTGCGCCGCCGACATGGTCACGGTGCGCGTCCTGCCAGACCAGGACGTTCACCGGTGCGCTCCAGCCGGACTGCCCCTCGGGAACACCGACGACGGAGACGTCGATCTGATGCGGGCGGCCGTCGTTGAGCAGGCCGGCGAACGGTGTCAGGTCGTACTCGATGGGCTTGATGTCGAAGGCGCGGGGGCCCGGAATCACGTACCAGAGGAAGGGGTTGGACCAGCCGCCGGTCCACACGGTCGGGAACGGCTCGGCGATTCCCGCCAGTTGGCCGTCGACCTTGATCTGCACCTCGCGGTAGGGTCCCTGATCGGCCTTGCAGGAGTACGGCGCGGTGTCGGGCACCGTCAGGTACCAGTACTCCTCGCAGCCGCCGCCCGAGCCGGTCGCGTACACCTCGGCGACGATGCGCTCACTGTTGCGCGGGGTGGTGAGTGCGCCGCCTTGGAGGGTGAGGACGCGATCGGGGGCCCGCCCCGGCTTCCCGGGCGCGCCGGTGCTGTTCGCGGCCGGGTAGAACGTCAGCGTCGCCTTGACGTCGATGACCCCGGTGTACGTGTCGTCGACGACGTTGCCGATGAGCATCTCGACGTCGCGGCGATACCGGAAGGTGTCGCCGTAGCGCGTCACGTCTTTCTCGACGGACCACTCGATGCCGTCGGGCGAGGGCTCCGGGGTCGACGTACGAAGGATCTCGACACCCCCGACGTGCAGGTAGCCGAGCCGGTCGAACTGTCGCCCCTTGACCTTGCCGTCGAGCCGCAGCACCACCTTGCTCCACCGGTCCCCACACCCGTCCGGTGGCGTATAGGCCCCCCGGTACGGCGTGAAGTCGCGGAACTGCGCCTGGGCGAGTGTCACTTCGCAGGACCTGCCGATGGGCCTGCCGACGGGCGGGGCGGCCGTCAGCGGGTCGTGCCAATCGGTGCCGAACTCCCCGGGTGGGTCGGTGAGTTGGGCGGCCGAGGCGGATCCCGCTCCGAGGAAGGTGCTCACCGTCAGGGTCACCGCGGCGAGCATGGACATGATGATCCGTCTTCTCATGTGCGGTGTTCTACGGGGGAGTTGCCCCATCCCGCAATGGGTCCTCGCTCACGCGGCCCTCATCCGGGCACGGGGAAGCCGGGCACGCGAAGGCCCCATTTTGTGGTGGTCACCGTTCGGCCGGGACGACTACGCCCTCAGGGCCGCCTTGTCCCCCATCACCACGACAGGGTGCTGATTGGGGTCGAGCGTGCGCAGCAGGTACTCCATGCCCGACTTGGACAGGCTCACGCACGCCGACGTACCGCTGCCGTGGTCCATGTGCAGCCAGATGCTGCCGCCCTTGTTCTGCCCCTCGGGGCGCGTCGGGTCATTCGGCGCGGTGCCCTTGACGCGGTTGTAGTCGACTGCGATGACGTAGTCGAAGTCGTGCCAGTGCGACTCGGCCCAGTAGCGCGGGGCCTGGAAGGAATCGGACTGGGTGTACGGCAGCCTGGCCCCGGGATCCGCGAGGGCGCCGCCCGCGTCGGTCAGCGTGAACACACCTACAGGGCTGCGCTTGTCGCCCTCGTGGTGGTCGGCGGTCCAGCCCTTCTTCCCGTTGTGGCCTTCCCAGCTGCGGGTCAGGTCCCAGGTCGATCCGGACTTGCTGTACAGCACGACCGTGGAGGCCGCGGAGTCCGGGCCTTCGCCGTAGACCGCGACGACCTGGCGGGATTGCGACGGAATCAGCTCCCGCAACCGCTCTCCGACGTCGGGGATGTGCTTCAGGCCGACCGTGGGCGCCGGAGCACGGCCGACCCTGTCGCCGGATCCACCGTCCCCCTTGACGCCCCTCTCACCGCCCGAACCGCCGCAGCCGAAGACAGACACCACAAGAACACCGCAGGCCGCCGCCAGGAAGCCCGCCCGCACCGCACCACCGGTCGCACCCATCCGCATGGAGTCCATCGTCGCACCGCGTACCGGACGATTGCGCCCGTCTTCCGACTTCCCCACCAAATGTGGATGGTTCAGGACCAAAATGCGCGCTCTTCGAGCCGAACTCGCGCCGTCGAGCCATAAATCGTTTGCCTCCAGCCACGCTGCGACGCGAACCTTTCACGGTTTGTTGCCGACTGTCGTGGTCGGCCGGTGGACCGGTCGCTGCTCTCCCGGCCCCACTCCCCCCGCCCCGATCCATCACCCCTGACACGAGCCACTGGGACGTCATGCAGATTCAAGACCTTCCGTATCCCGACCCGGGCGTACCGGACGCCCGCTCGGGTCCCCGATTCCTGTGGTGGCTCGGCCGCAACCAGCTCGGCGGGCAGATGAAGGCACTCGCCTGGGGCCTGCTGCACTTCGTCGCCGTCTGCGCACTGCCGTTCGGCGTCGGCCTCGCCATCCAGGCGGTCGTGGACCGCTCGGGCACCGGGCTCGCCCTGGCCGGAGGGCTGATGGTGCTGTGCGGCGTCGGGATCGCGCTCGGCGACACCATGCTGCACCGCACCGCGGTCACCAACTGGATCACGGCCGCCGCGCGGGTCCAGCAACTGCTGGCCCGCAAGACCGCCCACCTGGGCTCCGCGCTCACCCGGCGCGTCGCCGCCGGTGAGGTCGTCGCCGTCTCCACCGGCGATGTCGAGAAGATCGGCTGGTTCGTGGAGGCCGTGTCGCGGTTCGCGGCGGCCGCGGTCACCGTGGTGCTGGTCTGCGTCGGTCTGGTGGTCTACCAGCCCGCGCTCGGCGTGATCGTCGCCGTGGGCGTCCCCGTACTGGCACTCTCCGTACTGCCACTGCTGCCCCGCGCCACCCGGCGCGCAGACATCCAGCGCGAGAAGGCCGGGCGCGCCACCGAACTGGCCTCGGACACCGTCGCCGGCCTGCGGGTGCTGCGCGGCATCGGTGGCGAGGAACTGTTCCTCGACCGCTACCGAAGGGCCTCGCAGGAGGTGCGGCACGCTGCCGTGCGCAGCGCTCGGATGTGGGCGCTGATCGCGGCGATCCAGGTGCTGCTGCCCGGTCTGCTGATGATCGCCGTCGTCTGGCACGGCGTGCAGCTGGCCCGCGACGGCCGGATCACCGTGGGCGAACTGGTCACCGTGTACAGCGCGGTCATGCTTCTCGCGTATCCCCTGCGGCATTTCGAAGAGATCGCCATGTCCTACTCCTTCTCCCGCCCGTCAGCCAAGCGCGCCGCGCGCGTGCTGTCCCTGGAGCGGGTGACGGACACCGACGGGACGCGCGAGGCCGTCGTACCCACCGGCGATCTGTACGACCCGGCGACCGGGCTGCTGGCGCCCGCCGGACGGCTCACCGCCGTGGTGTGCGGGGACCCGGACGCGGCGGGCCTGCTCGCGGAGCGACTGGGCGGCCACCCTTCGGAGGAAGGCACCTCGTCACTGCTCGGCGGGGTCCCGCTGGACGAGCTGCCGCTCGACTCCGCCCGTACTGCCGTCCTCGTCCAGGACAAGGACCCCGTGCTGCTGTCGGGCTCGCTGCGCGAACTGCTCGACGTGCCCTCCTCGGGTGCGGTGAGCGCCGCCGACGCCCTGGCCGCCGCACAGTGCGCTGACGTCCTGGACGCGCTCGCCCAGGGGTCGCTGGACGCCGAGGACCCGATGGACGTCAGGATCACCGAGCGCGGGCGGTCCCTGTCGGGCGGCCAGCGCCAGCGTCTCGCGCTGGCCCGATCGCTGATCACGGACCCGGAAGTGCTCGTCCTGGACGAACCGACGTCCGCCGTCGACTCGCACACCGAGTCCCGGGTGGCCGACGGCGTACGCGCCCTGCGCTCCGGGCGGACGACGGTGGTGTTCACCTCGTCACCGCTGCTGCTGGACCACGCGGACCGGGTCGTGCTGGTCCACGAGGGCGAGGTCGCGGCGGTCGGCGTGCACCGCGAGCTGGTCCACAGCGACCCCCGGTACCGGGCCGTCGTCACCCGGGAGACCGACGACGAGGCCGCGCGCAGCGGCGCCATGACCACCTTTGACGCACTGGAAGAAATCGAGGAGACCGCATGATCGGCGTGGCGCCACCGGCGTACGACCCGGCGGCCCCGACGACGGCGCACACCCTGCCCGTCGGCGCGCCCGCAACCGTCCGCGCCTACGTGACGGAACTGTTCCAACGGCACCGCAGAGCCTTCCTGTTGCTCGTCACCGTCAACACGGTCGCCGTCGTGGCCTCCATGGCCGGGCCCTATCTGCTGGGCGCGATCGTGGAGCGGGTCTCCGACGACGCCCGCGCACTCCATCTGGAGCGCACCGTCGCGCTGTTCGCCATCGCGCTGGTCGTGCAGGCCGTGTTCGTACGGCAGGTGCGGCTGCGTGGCGCGATGCTCGGCGAACGGATGCTGGCCGACCTGCGCGAGGACTTCCTCGTACGGTCGGTGGGGCTGCCGCCGGGCGTTCTGGAGCGGGCCGGAACGGGTGACCTGCTCTCGCGCATCACCACGGACATCGACCGGCTGGCCAACGCAATGCGCGAGGCCGTGCCGCAGCTGGCCATCGGCGTGGTGTGGGCGGCGCTGCTGCTCGGCGGGCTCGCCGTGACGGCGCCGCCGCTCGCCCCTGCCGTGCTGGTCGCCGTGCCTCTGCTGGTGATCGGCTGCCGCTGGTACTTCAAGCGGGCGCCGTCCGCCTACCGCTCGGAGGCCGCCGGATACGCCGCCGTGGCCGCCGTCCTCGCCGAGACCGTGGACGCCGGGCGTACCGTCGAGGCCCACCGCCTGGGCGGACGTCGCATCGAGCTGTCGGATCGCCGTGTCCAGGAATGGACCGCCTGGGAGCGGTACACCCTCTGGCTGCGTTCGGTGCTCTTCCCCGTCATCAACCTCACGCATGTGACCGTCCTCTGCTCGGTCCTGATGATCGGTGGGGTGTTCGTCCTGCAGGGCTGGATCGGCGTCGGGCAGCTGACGACGGGTGCGCTGATCGCGCAGATGCTCGTCGACCCGGTGGGCCTCATCCTGCGCTGGTACGACGAGCTGCAGGTCGCCCAGGTGTCGCTGGCACGGCTCGTCGGTGTCCGCGACATCGAGCCGGCCGCCGGTGACGCGGCGGTCGTCCCGGACGGACGGGACGTGCACGCCGACGAGGTGCACTTCGGCTACCGGGAAGGCGTCGACGTGCTGCGCAAGGTCTCCCTGCAGGTCTCGCCCGGCACCCGGCTCGCCCTGGTCGGCCCGTCGGGCGCGGGCAAGTCCACGCTGGGCCGTCTTCTCGCCGGGATCTACGCTCCCCGCGACGGCCGCATCACCCTCGGCGGCGCCGAACTCTCCCGGATGCCCGCGGAGCAGGTGCGCTCCCATGTGGCCCTGGTCAACCAGGAGCACCACGTCTTCGTGGGCTCGCTGCGCGACAACCTGCTGCTCGCGAGGACCGGTGCGGCCGACGCCGAGCTGTGGGCAGCGCTGGGTGCCGTCGACGCGGACGGCTGGGCGCGGGCGCTGGACGACGGTCTGGACACCGAGGTCGGCTCGGGCGGGCACTCGCTCACCCCGGCCCAGGCCCAGCAGATCGCGCTGGCCCGGCTGGTGCTCGCCGACCCGCACACGCTGGTCCTGGACGAGGCGACCTCGCTGCTCGACCCGCGCGCTGCCCGGCACCTGGAACGCTCGCTGGCCCGGGTCCTGGACGGCCGCACCGTCGTCGCCATCGCCCACCGGCTGCACACCGCCCACGACGCCGACGTCATCGCCGTCGTCGAGGCCGGCCGCATCAGCGAGCTCGGCAGCCACGACCAGCTGGTCGCCGCCGACGGCGCGTACGCGGCGCTGTGGCGGTCCTGGCACGGGTGACCTTCCGGGGGCCGCCGCGACACGGCGGCCCCCGGGGCACACTCAGGCCCCCAGACACGCTCAGTAGCCACTACCACCCCCGCTGCCGGTGTCGGCCGACTTGGTGATCGCCTTGCCACCGGGGTCGAGGACGTACCAGATCTTGTCGATGCCCTGGCCCTTCGTGTCGCCGGCGGCCTTGTCGTTGGCGTAGTAGTACAGCGGATGTCCGGCATAGGTCGCCTGCGGCTTGTCGCCCTTCGTGGTGCCGATCAGTTTCGCGTCGGCGCCGGAGCCGGCCGACGGCTTGCCTTCCACCGGCGGCCACAGCTTCAAACAACTCGCGTCGCAGTTCATCGAGTTGGTGTTCTTGCCGTCGTCGGTGAACAGATACAGCGTGTGCCCGCTCCCGTCGACGAGGATGTCCCCCAGCGACGAGTCGGCGATCTTGACCACGGACGCGTCCCTGGCCGCCGATCCCGTGGCCGCGCCACCACCGCCTGTGCCATTTCCGCTGCCACTGCCGCCGCCACCCCCGCACCCCGCCAGTCCCAGTACGGCCGCGCATGCGAAGGCGGCCACTGCGATCCCGCTTCTGCTCATGATCTTCCGTCCCTTCTCTGCCCAGGTTGGTTGTACGAACGAGGAGGACGAACGGATTGCGGAGCCCCTGTCTGCCGCTCTGCGCAATCCCTCCGGCCGTTTCGGACGTACCAATGAGATGTGGAGCTGTTCTCGCGCGCGGACCGGACCGACGACGCCTCACTCGTCGCCGGCTTCGCGCTGGGCGACGAGGCGGCATCGGTCGCGTTCGTCCGCCGCTTCCAGGACGCGGTGTACGGTCTCGCGCTTTCGGTGACACGCGAGGCGGGCCTCGCGGAGGACGTGAGCCAGGAGGTCTTCGTCCGCGCCTGGCGTGCCGCGGGCAACTACGACGCACGGCGCGCCTCGGTTCTGACCTGGCTGCTGACCATCACCCGCAACGCCGCCATCGACGCCGTCCGGGCCCGCCGTGCCACCCCCGTCCTCGCGGAGACACTGGAACGGCTGATCGACGTGACACTCCAGGAGGAGGGCCCCGAACGACAGGCACTGACCGCCATCGAAAGCAGCCACGCCGTCGCCCGCCTGCGTGACCTGCCCATCGAGCAGGCACGCGCCGTCGCCCTCGCCGTCCTGGGCGGCTGCACCGCGGCCGAGGTGGGACGGCACGAGCAGATCCCTCTCGGCACCGCCAAGACGCGCATCCGCACAGGCCTGCGAAGGCTGCGCGCCTCGTTGAAGGAGGACAGCCGTGACGGACCACCACCCCGATGAGGACGAACTGATCGCCCTCGCCCTCGGCGCCCTTCCCGACGAGCAGTCGACGCTCCTCGGCCACCTGAACACCTGCCCGGCCTGCCGGACGGTGTACGACGAGATCTCGGGGGCCGTCGACGCGGTACTGCCGGCGGCACCGACCGTCGCCGCCCCGGCCGGTTTCGACGCCAAGGTCCTCGACCGCCTCGAGGTCCGCCGACCCACCCCGCGCCGTTCGTATCGCATGCCCCTGCTGGTCGCCGCAGCCGCGGCCATGGGCGTGGGTCTCGGCGCGGTCGCCACCACGATCACCGACCAGAACCCGCCGTCGCCGGTCACCGCGAGTGATCACGGTGCCCTGCTCGTCAGCCGCGGCGGATCCACGGTGGGAACCGTCGAGCCGAGTTACGTGGACAACCATCGGGTCGTGGTCATGCAGATCACCGACGGTCCTCCCGACACCCACTACCACTGCCGCCTGGTCCTCAAGGACGGCACCCGCCACGACGCGGGCCAGTGGTGGACCCCCTCCTCGGGACGGGCCACCTGGATCACCTACGGGGCGGCGGCCACGATCGACCGGGTGGAGCTGGTGAACGACGCCGGTCAGGTGTGGTCGAGCGCCGACCTGGCGGACTGAACCCCGCGCATGACCCCACACCGGACTCGGCGCCGATCCGGTACCGCCCTCCACGTGGTCGGCGCGTCCCATGGGTGCTCTGGCGTTGCGCGGTGCCGAAAGGGGGTGGAAGGCTGGGTATGGGCACCGGCTCGGGGAGCACCTGGCAGCCATCCGGTTCGCGAGGTCGCCGCCTGCGCCGAGCGGTACCCGCGTCCGCCGTGGAGCACGGCGGGACTCGGCCCGCCCCACCACCAGGAGGTACCCGTGGACAGCGCCGACGGATGGGGAGACGACGTCTATCAGCCCGACGGCTCCGAAGTGCAGGACGACTCGGGGCTGCTCGACGGCGAGGACACCCTGGTCGCCGATGGTGTCGACGACCCTCTGGACCGAGGCTGGTCGCCACCCGACCGCCCATGGGCGGTGGAGCGCTCCGGCGTGACCGCGGCCGAGGGGCACCGGGGAGAGACCCTGGACGAACGCCTGGCGGAAGAGCTGCCCGACATCGCGGCCTCCGACGGAGACGGCATCGGCGACTGCGAGGGCACCGACGGCGAACCCCTGGACAACGAAGTGGGCGCCTCCCGCTCCGGTCGGCTCGTGGCACCCAACGAGGGCGCCCATGAGGACGAGGAGAGCGGGCTGATCGCCACCGACGTGGGCATCGACGGCGCCGCCGCGTCGGCCGAGGAGGCCGCGATGCACATCGTCGACGAGGACTCCCTGTCCGGCTGACGCCGCCGACCCCGCCCGGCCACTCCCACCCGAGGAGCATTCATGCCCCAGCTTCCCGACTACCGCCCGGTCGTCTTCCGTGACCGCGCCGCCGGCTACGCCTTCCTCACCCGCTCCACCGCGACCAGCGAGCAGACCATCGACTGGGACGACGGCGAGACCTACCCGGTCGTGGACGTGGAGATCTCCTCGGAGAGCCACCCCTTCTACACGGGCAAGGCACGGACGGTGGACTCGGAGGGACGGATCGCCCAGTTCGAACGACGCTACGGGGGAACGGGCGAGAAGACCGACAACGACAGCGCCTGAGGCGCCGGCCGTGCGTGAGACGGAGGCATTGCCGGAGCCGGAGTCGGCGGCGATGGCGTTGCGGGAGACATAGCCTCTACGGCAGGCACGGGCCCCCGGTGTGCGGCCGGGCAGCCCGCTCAGATGAAGTTGAGCGCCGCCGCGCAGCCCACTCCGCCGAGCAGCATGAACACCGGCATCAGCACCTTGAGCTCGACCCAGCTGCCTGCCCGGAACCGCATGCCCTTGGGCGGGCCGATCGGATACCAGCGCTTGCGGCCGACCGGGATCGGCCACAGGATCGGGCAGCCGGACACTGTCAGCGCGTCCCCGATGTCGTGCACCAGCGCGCCCAGGACGATCGGCAGCCCGAGCCACAGGTACTCCTGGCCGGGCGACGTGAACAGCCAGTCGGAGCCGTTGCCCGGCTTGTCCAGCACCCCCGCGAGAATCCAGGCGCTCGTCGCGGCCAGCAGCCAGACCAGGACGTCGCTGCTGGAGCCACGGGCGGCTCGCCACAGCAGACCCTCGATGGCCAGCACCATGTGTACGAAGAGAATGGCCAGGACAGCCCAGCGGCCGCCCGTGATCGCGGCCGCCGAGCAGCCCGCACCGAGCAGCACAGCCCACAGCCAGGTGTGCGTCAGTGTGCGGTGCCCTCCGGAGCGGCGCGGGTCGCCCTGCTTGCGCGTCGATTTGTAGACGGCGTACGAGAGCTTGTCGACGATCTCGCACAGGCCCCGTGAGAGAGGTCCGAAGGCCCGCGAGATGGTGGCCGCCTTGTGGTCCAGATCGGGGGCGAGCGCCGCACCCGCGCAGATCAGCGCGCCGACCAGGAGTACCGGCCAGGGCATCGTGTGGCCGGCGGCCGCAGCCGCCGCGCCGACACCGAGCCAGGCCGCGGCCCCCGACAGTGAGTGTGCTGGTCCCATCATCGCCGTACCCCGCCCTATTCCTCTTGTCCCGCTGTCCAGTTGCCCGCGCACGCTGACGCTTCGTCGGCGCCACAGCGTAGCGTTCGTGATCTTCGGGCGAGCATCCGATTCCCCCATCGAGTGCGATGGCAGGCAAGATGGGTGCGTGACCCTTATCGATCAGCTGCCGCAGACCGCAGACCCCGACGCCCTCTACGAAGCCTTCGAGTCGTGGGCCGGGGAACGCGGTCTCACCCTCTATCCACACCAGGAGGAGGCGCTGATCGAGGTGGTTTCGGGCGCAAACGTGATCGTGTCCACGCCCACCGGCTCGGGCAAGAGCATGATCGCCGCGGCTGCGCACTTCGCGGCACTCGCGCGCGACGAGGTCACCTTCTACACGGCTCCGATCAAGGCGCTCGTTTCCGAGAAGTTCTTCGAGCTGTGCAAGATCTTCGGCACCGAGAACGTCGGCATGCTCACCGGCGACGCCTCCGTGAACGCCGACGCGCCCGTCATCTGCTGCACCGCTGAGGTACTGGCCTCCATCGCGCTCCGCGACGGCAAGCAGGCCGACGTCGGCCAGGTCGTGATGGACGAGTTCCACTTCTACGCGGAGGGCGACCGCGGCTGGGCCTGGCAGATCCCGATCCTGGAACTGCCGCAGGCGCAGTTCATCCTGATGTCGGCGACGCTCGGCGACGTCGCGATGTTCGAGAAGGACCTCACCAGGCGCACCGGCCGCCCGACCGCGGTGGTCCGCTCGGCGACCCGTCCTGTGCCCCTGTCCTACGAATACGTGCTGACTCCGCTGACGGAGACGCTCACCGAGCTCCTGGCCACCAGGCAGGCTCCGGTGTACATCGTGCACTTCACCCAGGCGCAGGCCGTGGAGCGGGCGCAGGCGCTGATGAGCATCAACATGTGCACGCGGGAGGAGAAGGACCAGATCGCCGAGCTGATCGGCAACTTCCGCTTCACCACCAAGTTCGGCCGCAATCTCTCCCGTTACGTGCGGCACGGCATCGGGGTGCACCACGCGGGCATGCTGCCCAAGTACCGCCGCCTGGTGGAGAAGTTGGCCCAGGCCGGCCTGCTGAAGGTCATCTGCGGTACGGACACCCTCGGTGTCGGCGTCAACGTACCCATCCGCACCGTGCTGTTCACGGCGCTGACGAAGTACGACGGCACCCGGGTGCGGACACTGCGTGCGCGGGAGTTCCACCAGATCGCGGGCCGGGCCGGGCGCGCCGGCTTCGACACGGCGGGCTTTGTGGTGGCGCAGGCACCCGAGCACGTCATCGAGAACGAGAAGGCGCTCGCCAAAGCGGGCGACGACGCGAAGAAGCGTCGCAAGGTGGTGCGCAAGAAGGCTCCCGAGGGTTTCGTCGGCTGGACGGACAACACCTTCGAGAAGCTCATCGCCTCCGACCCGGAACCTCTCACGTCGCGTTTCCGGGTGACGCACACGATGCTGCTCTCCGTGATCGCCCGGCCCGGCAACGCGTTCGACGCGATGCGGCATCTGCTGGAGGACAATCACGAGCCGCGCAAGCAGCAACTGCGGCACATCCGGCGGGCGATCGCGATCTACCGCTCGCTCCTCGACGGTGACATCGTCGAGAAGCTCGACGAGCCGGACGCGAGCGGACGCATCGTGCGCCTCACCGTCGACCTGCAGCAGGACTTCGCGCTCAATCAGCCGCTGTCCACCTTCGCGCTCGCCTCGTTCGATCTGCTCGACCCCGAATCCCCCTCGTACGCGCTGGACATGGTGTCCGTCGTCGAGTCCACGCTGGACGATCCGCGCCAGATCCTGGCGGCCCAGCAGAACAAGGCGCGCGGCGAGGCAGTGGCGGCGATGAAGGCGGACGGCGTCGAGTACGAGGAGCGCATGGAGCGTCTCCAGGACGTGTCGTACCCCAAGCCGTTGGAAGAGCTGCTCTTCCACGCGTACAACACCTACCGCAAGAGCCACCCGTGGGTGGGTGATCACCCGCTCTCCCCGAAGTCCGTCATCCGTGACATGTACGAACGGGCCATGTCGTTCACGGAGTTCGTCTCCTACTACGAACTCGCGCGCACCGAGGGCATCGTGCTGCGCTACCTCGCCGGTGCCTACAAGACCCTCGACCACACCGTCCCGGACCACCTCAAGTCCGAGGACCTGGAGGACCTCATCGCCTGGCTGGGCGAGATGGTGCGCCAGGTCGACTCCAGCCTCCTGGACGAGTGGGAGCAGCTCGCCAACCCCGAAGTGATGACGGCCGAGGAGGCCCAGGAGAAGGCCGACCAGGTCAAGCCGGTCACCTCCAACGCCCGCGCCTTCCGCGTCCTGGTCCGCAACGCCATGTTCCGCCGCGTCGAGCTGGCCGCTCTCGACCACGTCAACGAGCTGGGTGAGATGGACGCCGAGTCCGGGTGGGACGCGGACGCCTGGGGTGAGGCGATGGACAAGTACTGGGACGAGTACGAGGACCTCGGCACGGGTCCCGACGCACGCGGCCCCAAGCTGCTGCTGATCACCGAGGAGCCGCAGCACAGCCTTTGGCGCGTCCGGCAGACCTTCGCCGACCCGAATGGTGATCACGACTGGGGCATCAGCGCGGAGGTCGACCTCTCCGCCTCCGACACGGAGGGCCGTGCGGTCATCAGGGTCACCGACGTCGGTCAGCTGTGAGCACAGGAGAATCCCACCCATGACGAACCCAGTCGAGAGACTCGTCGATCTGCTCGACCTGGAGCAGATCGAGGTCAACATCTTCCGTGGCCGCAGCTCGCAGGAGTCCTTGCAGCGCGTCTTCGGCGGCCAGGTGGCGGGCCAGGCCCTGGTCGCCGCCGGGCGCACCACGGAGGGCGACCGTCCTGTGCACTCGCTGCACGCGTACTTCCTGCGTCCGGGAAGGCCGGGCGTGCCCATCGTGTACCAGGTCGAACGGGTGCGGGACGGGCGGTCGTTCACCACCCGGCGCGTCACCGCCGTGCAGCAGGGTCGCACGATCTTCAATCTGACCGCCTCCTTTCACAAGCCTGAGGAAGGGAGCTTCGAGCATCAGCTGCCGCCCGCTCGCGAGGTCCCGGATCCGGAGTCGCTGCCGACGGTGACGCAGGAGATCAAGAAGCATCTGGGCGCGCTCCCCGAGACGTTGGAGCGCATGGCGCGGCGTCAGCCCTTCGACATCCGCTATGTGGACCGGCTGCGCTGGACTCCGGAGGAGGTCAAGGACGCCGAGCCGCGCAGTGCGGTGTGGATGCGTGCCGTCGGCCCGCTGGGCGACGATCCGCTCGTGCACACCTGCGCCCTCACCTACGCCAGCGACATGACCCTCCTGGACGCGGTGCGGATCCCCGTCGAACCGCTGTGGGGTCCGCGCGGCTTCGACATGGCCTCGCTCGATCACGCCATGTGGTTCCACCGGCCGTTTCGCGCGGACGAGTGGTTCCTGTACGACCAGGAGTCACCGATCGCGACGGGCGGACGCGGGCTTGCCCGTGGGCGGATCTACGACCTGCAAGGACGCCTCCTCGTCTCGGTCGTCCAGGAGGGCCTCTTCAGAGCTCTGTAGATCAGTGTCCGGTCGTCCGTGGAAGGGCTGTTCGCGCGCTCGGGGTGTTGACCGGTCAGTGGTTTCTGCGGCGCAGCCACCCGAGCAGACCTCGCGAGCGTTGTGGTGGCTCGCCGGGGGACGTTGCTTCCTCGGGCCGAGGCGGTCGGTGCGCGGCGGCCCGCGGTGAGGGCTTGGGCGTGGGTCGGGGAGCGGGCCGGATCTCCCGGGCCTCCTCAACGGCGTGCCCCAGATCCGCCCTGAGCCAGCCGATCTCGTCGGGGTCGTCCGCCGTCATGATCCGCGAGGCGAGGTGTGCGGCGGCGGAGTCCGGCGCCCCGTGGGAAGCCGACGGGGGCCGGAATCGGTTCAGATGGGCGCGCTCGTAAGGGTCCTTGACGATCTCCGCCACCTGGACCGGATCGAGCAGCGATGCCAGAACGGCGGCGCGAGCCCAGGGGTCCTCCGTCTGCCGCAGCAGGAATCCCCTGTGCCGCCCTCGCCAGTTGCGCGGACGCAGGTCCAGGCCCGCTGCCAGCTGGTCGCGGAGATCCTCGGGTGTCCGTCCGCTCAGGAGCCGGGCATGCTGCTCGTCGGCCGCGAACTGCCGCAGTTCCTCGGCCAGATACAGCCAGACCACCGCCCGGTAGCGGTTCAGGTAAAACTTCACCGGCACGATCAGACCCAGGCGCGCCAGGCGTGTGAACCTGGTGGCCGTCACGTCCATGAGGGTCGCGCCCTCCGTCGTACCGACGACCTTGACGCGCTCGCGCAGAGCCGTTGGAAAACCGGCCTCCGAGCGCACCCGGTCGATCTCCGGGCGAGTGACGCGGCGTCCTCCTCCCCCGTCGTCGGGAACGGTCCGGATGCGTCCGAGCTGGACGGCGAGGTCGAACTCGCCCCGCCGCAGATCGAGTTCACGCGCGGCGGTGCTGAGGGCGAGGCTCGGTCGCTGCGCCCCGGGCGCGACCGGGACGGCGGTGGACGTGCTTGATTGCGTGATGGTGTTGCCGGACATGGTGGTTCTCCCCCGTGGAGCGAGTTGCTCGCGCCTGCTTGCGCTTGCTTCGGGAAAAACCGTAGCCGGAATCGCCGACCTCGCGCCGAGCCTGTGGATAACTTCGAAGGGGGCGGCGTTTGTGCAGGTCAGATGTCTATGGTGGAGGTCCGGTCGGGTTGCCGGGCGTCCACGGCCAAGTGCTCGCCGACGCGGTTGACCAACAGGGTCATCTCGTAGGCGACCTGGCCGATGTCGGCCTCCGCGGCGCTGAGGACGCACAGACAGCTTCCCGCGCCGGCCGCGGTGACGAAGAGGACCGCGTCATCGAACTCGATCATGGTCTGGCGTACCTGGCCCGCGCCGAAGTGACGGCCCGAGCCCTTGGCCAGACTGTGCAGGCCGGACGAAACGGCTGCGAGATGCTCTGCGTCCTCGCGTCGAAGTCCCGTGCTGGCGCCCGTCACCAGTCCGTCGTTGGACAGCACCAGCGCGTGTCGTACGTGCTCGACCCGTTCGGTCAGGTCGTCCAGCAGCCAGCCAAGTCCAGAGTTCTGTGCCATGGTCCGCTCTCCCCGTTCACTCGTCCTCCCTGGCCGGAGGATTCGACCAGCCAGCCTTCCCCACAGCTGCCGTCCGAGCAAGGAGGATGAGCGGCATGGCACATAAGATGACTGATGAGCAATGGCGGGCGTTCGTCTCGCACGGCACCCGCACCGGAAAGCTGTCGACCGTCCGGGCGGACGGGAGTCCCCATGTGACGCCGATCTGGTTCCTGTTGGACGGCGACGACGTGGTCTTCAACACCGCGCAGGAGAGCGTGAAGGGGCGAAATCTCGCCCGCGACGGCCGCGTCGCCCTGTGCGTGGACGACGACCGGCCGCCGTTCGACTTCGTTGTGCTGCAGGGGCGGGCCGAACTCTCCGAGGATCTCGCCGATTTGCGGCACTGGGCCGCACGGATCGGCGCGCGGTACATGGGCGAGGACCGTGCCGAGGAGTTCGGAAAGCGCAACGGCGTACCCGGTGAACTCCTCGTACGCATACGGATAGAGAAGGTCCTGGCCCAGGCGGCCGTAGCCGACTGACATTTGGCTCGGTCGGCCCTCAACCCACGGAGTCGAGCAGCCGGGCGGTGTGCACCCGCCCGGCGTACTCGACGAGCCGGATCAGCACCTCCTTCCCGGAGTCGCGGTCACGGGCGTCACAGAGCACCACGGGCGTGCCCCGATCCAGGTCGAGCGCGCGGGAGACGTCCTGGGCGCCGTAAGTGCGGGCACCCGAGAAGCAGTTGACGGCCACGACGAACGGGATGTGCCGGTGCTCGAAGTAGTCCACCGCGGGGAAGCAGTCCTCCAGGCGCCGGGTGTCCGCGAGGACGACGGCTCCGAGGGCACCCTGCGACAACTCGTCCCACAGGAACCAGAACCGGTCCTGGCCGGGTGTGCCGAAGAGGTAGAGCGAGAGTCCGGACCTGATGGTGATGCGTCCGAAGTCCATGGCGACGGTCGTCGTGACCTTCTGGTCCACGCCGTCGGTGTCGTCGACCGACTGGCCCGCCTCGCTCAGCAGTTCCTCGGTGCGCAGTGGCCTGATCTCACTGACCGCGCCCACCAGGGTGGTCTTGCCCACGCCGAATCCGCCGGCGACCAGTATCTTCAACGCCAGGGCGGTCATCTCGCCGTCCGAGGCGTCGGAGTTCTCGGAGACCATCGATCACTTCTCTCGGGAGTGCCGGCAACGCTCGACGTCGGTACATCTGTGCGGAGTCTGCATCATGGCAACTGCGACTCCTCTACGGGGGATTGGACCGCTATTTGGCCGTTGTGACCGACTCTCGCCTGTTCGGTGCCCGAATGTATGCGCAAGTCGGCACAGGCCGCGACAACGTGGTTCATCTACAGCGCCCTCAATCCCGCGATGACCTCGCGGAGGATTCGTTCGTCGGGCAGTTGCGCGGGCGGCACCGGGCGGCTGACAGTCACGCAGCCCAGTTCCAGAAGGTCGCCCAGGAGCACCCGTACGACCCCCACCGGCAGGTCCGCTCCCGCGGCGAGTTCGGCCACGGACTGCGTCTCGATGCGGCAGAGTTCGATCAGGGCCCGGTGTTCCGGACCCAACGAGGTGTCGTCGTCGACGCCTGGCGCGCCCGTGTCGAGCGTGACAAGGGCTATCAGGTCGAACCGCACCCCGGTGGGGCCGGGTTTGGTGCGGCCGCCCGTCATGGCGTAGGGGCGGACGAGAGGTCCGGCCTCGTTGTCGTACCACTGGCTGCCCGGCTGCTCCAGGGCGCCGGGCCTGTCCTCGGTCATCTGCACCGACCGTCCTCGGTCATCCGGCGGCGGGCGGCTGCGCTGCGACGCGCGGCGGCGTGTAGAGGTGTTCTCCGACGCGCTTGACCAGCCGTGCCATCTCGTACGCCACCAGTCCGATGTCGGCCGTGACGGCGGTGAGCAGGGCGAGGCAGGAGCCGTCGCCCGCGGCCGCCACGAAGAGGAAGCCGTCGTCCATCTCCACCATCGTCTGGCGCACGCCCCCGGCGCCGAAGTGGCGGCCGGCGCCCTTGGCGAGACTGTGGAAGCCGGAGGCGACCGCGGCAAGGTGCTCCGCGTCCTCGCGCCGCAGGTCGCTGGACGCGCCCACCGCGAGTCCGTCGTTGGACAACACCACGGCGTGCCGGACTTCGGCGACGCGCAGTACCAAGTCGTCCAGCAGCCAGTCGAGTTCGCCGGACCGCTGGGCGGCCCTCATACTCGGGTCCTGGATCATGCGAGGTCTCCTTCGCTGCTGTCGCTGCCCGGTTCGGAGTCAGGGGTGGCGCTGCGGCCGGGGATCCTGCCGCCGCCGCGCGTCCAGCCG
The DNA here is from genome assembly GCF_052543295.1 of Streptomyces sp. SAS_270. Classification (NCBI taxonomy): domain Bacteria; kingdom Bacillati; phylum Actinomycetota; class Actinomycetes; order Kitasatosporales; family Streptomycetaceae; genus Streptomyces; species Streptomyces sp. SAS_270. The sequence continues at coordinate 17,658 of NZ_JBMNDS010000018.1, read as the reverse complement.
TCGCGGTAGGCCGCCATGCGGTCCCGTACGACTTCCGGGGTGCGCTCGTCGTCGTTACGGGAAGCCGAGGTGTCCGTGTGCTTCTCGGGGCGCTGTTCGCGCAGCTGAGGGGCGAGATGCGCCTGCCGTACGCGCCGCGGGAGGTCGTCGGATTCCTCGGATCCCTCAGGTTCCTCGGGTTCCTCCGTCTGCCTGTGCAGACGCAGGGTGGTGACTCCGGGTGGCGGAGTGTCGGATGAACCGTTGGCCGAGGCCTTGCCGGCGGACTGCAGGGGTACCGCCAGTGCGGGCCGTTCGGTCAGCGCCTGGAGCGAGTCCTGCTCCTGGGCGGCCGCCACGCGCGCGTACTCGCGTTCCGCGGGCCGTTCGGTGTCGGCCCGCTTGGGGGAACGTTCCACCGCGCCGCCGTGCAGGAGTGCCGTGGGCAGCAGGACGACTGCCGTCGTTCCGCCGTAGGGCGACGTTCTCAGGTGCACCTTGATGCCGTGCCGTGCGGCGAGCCTGCTGACCACGAAGAGACCGAGCCGGTCGCTGTCGAACAGGTCGAGCGCCTCGGACTGTTCGATGCGGCGGTTGGCCTCGGCGAGTGTTTCCGTCCCCATGCCGAGTCCGCGGTCCTCGACTTCGACGGCATACCCGTTGCCGACCGGTTCTCCGACGATGCGTACTCGGGTGTGCGGCGGCGAGAACTGTGCAGCGTTCTCGACGATCTCGGCGAGAAGGTGCGTGAGGTCGGCGACGGCGGCTCCGGCCACGGATGCCTCGGAGAGCTGTCGTACCTCCACGCGCGCGTAGTCCTCGACTTCGGACACGGCGGCACGGACCACGTTCGTCAGGGAGACCGGCATGCGCCAGGCCCGGCCGGGGGCGGCTCCGGAGAGGATGATCAGGCTCTCCGCGTGGCGCCGCATCCTCGTGGTGAGGTGGTCGAGCCGGAACAGGTCGCTCAGCTCGTTCGGGTCGTCGGACCTGCGCTCCATGCTGTCGAGCAGGCTCAGCTGGCGGTGTACGAGGACCTGACTGCGCCGGGCGAGATTGACGAAGACGCCGGAGATTCCGCTGGCGAGTTCCGCGCGTTCGACGGCGGCGCGCAGCGCGGCGCGGTGCACGGTGCCCAAGGCCTCCGCGACCTGTCCGGTCTCGTCCTCTGCGGGCGGCCCGGGCGGAGCCTCCGCACGGACGTCGATCTCCTCTCCCGCACGCAGCTTGCGCATGGCTTCCGGGAGTTTGCGCCGGGCGATCTCCAGGGCGCCGTTTCGCAGGCTCACCAATTCCACGACGAGACCGCGTCCGATGCGTACGGAGATCACCAGCGACGCGGCGACGGCGGCCAGGCCGAAGAGAACGGCGGCACCGGCGGGTGTGAGCAGACCGCGCGAGAACGGGTCGGCCCGGTCCGCGACGCCACGGCCCGCGTCCGCCGCGATCGTTCGCATGTCGTCCTGCACGCGCGCGTGGGCGGTGTTCCAGTCGGCTTCCGGCGCGGCGTCGATCGCCTTGCCGCCGGGTCGCGACACGAGCACCTTGTCCTCGGCGGCGCGCACATGGGCGTACGCGCTCCCCTCCACGAGGTCGTGCCAGGCGGTGCGTTCGGGACCGCGCAGATCCGTTACTGCGGCATCGGTCAGAGTGCGGCGCGTGTCGACGGCGCCGGTGAACAGCCGCAGCCGTTCCCCGTCCAGGCTTCCGGCGAGCCGGGCGCTGGACAGCACCGCGTCCTCCTGGGCGAGCGTCTCCCCCGCCCGGGAGAATTCGAGCAGCACGCGCGCGTCGGAGCCGAGATCGGCGTCCTGGATGCCGGTGAGCGCGCCCCCCACGGAGAACGCCGTCGCGATGGTCCTGGTGTACTGCCCGTAGGCCTCGTCCCATCCGACACGACGCTCCAGCACGGCGGCGCGCAGGGTGGGCAGCTTTTCGGCGCCGGTGACGAAGGCGTCGAGGCGCCCGGCGACGCCGGTCGGCAGGTCGGCGCCGTCGGCGACGGTGCTGCCGTCATCGAGGCGCAGCTTGGCCACCGAGCGATCGGTGTGTCCTGCCAGCTTCCTGAGGTCGCTCTGCTGCTCGGCGGCGGGGTCGGTGGCGTAGCGGACGGCGGCCTCGCGTTCCTTCTGGAGCGCGGCGACGGCGTCGTCGACCGGGGCCCGTACGGTCTCGTCCACGCGCTGCAACTGGCGCAGCCGTGCGACGTCCTGAGCGGTGGTCACGGTGGCGTAGGCCCAAAGAGCGAGCAGGGAGACGACCGGCACCATCAGCAGACAGACGATCTTGGCGCGCACGGTGCGGGGGCGCACCCGCCACCGTTCCGCGCGGGTGGGCGTCTCGGGCGACGGTCCGGCAGGGAAGTCGTCGGGGTCGGTGCGCTCGTCGGCGGGAGGGCCGGCATGGGCGCGGCGGCCCCGCGCCGGTGGCTGGGGCGGCGCCTCGGCGCTGCCTGTGGGGGTCCTACGGGGTGTACGCATGGCCTCCTCGCTCAGGGTGGTTCGGGCGTCCTTGCGAGCCGTCGCGGCTCCGGCCCCGTGGCTAGCGGGCGACGCTCTGGACCGGCCGTTGGGCCGATGCGGAAGCCTCGCGTTCTCCGGCCGTCGGGGACAGCGCGACGAACGCCGATGTCAGGAAGAGATAGGAGCCGAGGCCCACGGCGAGGGGGAAGATGAACTGCATCGCCGTGGCCCCGGGCAGGGCCCCGCCGGAGGGGCTGACGCTCACGCTCACCGCCATCATCCCGGTGTAATGCATGCTGCTCACCGCCCCTCCCATGACGAGGGAAGCGACGGCGACGGCCACGGGCGACTTGATGTTGAGTGCCGCCCACAGGGCCGCGGTGGCAGCCACCACGGCGATCACGACGGAGAGTCCGACGAGCATCGGGTCGTAGTGCACGGCGCCGTGCAGTCGCAGCGCGGCCATTCCCAGGTAGTGCATGCTCGCGACACCGAGCCCGGTGGTCAGTCCGCCGAGGAACAGCGCGCGGCCCCGGTCTCGGCCGTAGCCGACGGCGAAGACGCCGGCGCCCACGACGACCATGGCGACGATGAGGCTGAGGATGGTCAGCGGCACGTTGTAGCGCATTTCCGTGCCGGTGACGCTGAAGCCCAGCATCGCCACGAAGTGCATCGTCCAGATGCCCGTGCCGATCGCGGAGGCGGCGGTGAGAAGCCAGTTGCGGCGCGAGCGCCCCGTGGTGCCGAGCGCACGGACGGTGCAGCGCAGCCCCAGGGCGGCGCCTATGCAGGCCATGACGTACGACAGCGCGGGGGTCAGCCAGCCGAAGGCTGCGTGGTCCAGGTGTCCCATGGCTCAGGGACGCTAGCGGGGGCAGGGGCGCGCAGAGGGGGCGCATTTCGAAAGGTATTGCAATATGACGCAGACATGCACCTGAACGATCGCGTCCCGCTCGAACATGCGCGCAGCGTCGTCCTTCGTGTCGGTGAGGGATCATGCGGAACATGAGCGACGACCACACACACGTCCAGGAATTCTTCGCCGCGCGGGCGGCCGACTGGGACACCCGTTTCCCCGACGACGGACCGGCCTACGCGGCCGCGGTCGCCGAACTCGGCCTACGGAAAGGCGACCGCGTCCTCGACGCGGGCTGCGGCACCGGACGCGCCCTGCCGCCGCTGCGTGCCGCCGTAGGCCCTTCCGGGGTCGTCATCGGTGCCGATCTGACCCCGGCCATGCTGGAGGCCGCCGTACGGGCGGGACGGGATCGCGACGGGCGGCTGCTGCTCGCCGATGTCGCCGGGCTGCCGTTGCGCACCGGGTCGCTCGACGCCGTGTTCGGCGCCGGCCTCGTCTCGCATCTGCCCGATCCCGTGGAGAACCTGCGGGAGTTGGCCCGGGTCGTGCGACCCGGCGGCACTCTGGCGCTGTTCCATCCGATCGGCCGGGCGGCGCTCGCCGCACGCCAGGGCCGCCGCATCACCCCGGACGACCTGCGCGCGCAGGACCGGCTCGGGCCTCTCCTGGCCGGCTCCTGCTGGGACATGACGTCGTACGTCGACGAGGACGCCCGCTTCCTCGCGCTCGCCGTGCGCCGGAGCTGACGACTCACCGCGGGGGCTGGGACTTCAGCCCCTGCCGACCACCTCTGCCACGAAGGCGTCGGGGTTGTCGAACATGATGTTGTGGCCCGCGGCAGGCACCGTCACCACTCGTACACCGGCCTCCTCCAGGCCCTCCCTGCCGGAGAGTTCGCCGGTCAACGCGCCCTGGAGGTAGACGCGGTCCGCCGCGGACTCCTGGAGCATGTGGCGCATCGTGGGGGTGGTGCCTCGCCTGAGCCCGGCCGCCGTGCGGTACAGGGCGCGCGGGTCGGCGAGCCGCATGGTGGCCGCCCAAGAGGGGCCGACCTTTTCCAGCACGCGCGCGTGGCCGCCGTTTTCGACGTAGTCGTCCTCCTCGTACGAGGCGATGCCGCTGCTGCCCGCGGTGGCCGGAGGGTACGGGTCGAGGTTCGCCTCGACGAGGACCAGGCGCGAGACGAGGTCGGGGCGCCGGTGGGCGAGCACGATCGCGACGGCGCCGCCCATGCTGTGCGCGACGAGTTCCGCCCGGGTGGCGCGGGCCGCGTCCAGCGCGGCCGCCAGGGCGTCGGCGTGATCCTCCAGCGTGTAGCCGAAGTCCGCGGGTCGGTCGCTGATGCCGTGCCCCGGCAGGTCGACGAACAGGGTGCGCCGACCCGCCAGTTCGGGCCGGGCCGCGATGTGCGCGTTGTAGACCGTCGAGGCCGCGCCCAGTCCGTGCACGTACACCCGCGCGGGTTCCGCGCCCTCCGTCTCCGTCCAGCGGATCAGACTGCCCCTGCCGTCGAACTCGGCCTGCTTCATCGCGCTCTCCCCTGTGACTCCGCGTCGCTTGTCGTCTCCGAAGACAATACATCGGCGCCGATGTATTACGGAACAGGAATATAACTGGAGGGATGTACAACGCGAGTGCGGCAGAATGGAGGCATGCTGGAGCTGACCATCCTCGGTTTCCTGTTCGACGCCCCACTGCACGGCTATGAGCTGCGCAAACGCATCACGGCGCTGACGGGGCACGTGAAGCCCGTCGCCGAGAGCACGCTGTATCCCGCGATCAAGCGGCTGGAGAAGGCGGATCTGCTGGCGCGGGCGACGCAGCCAGGCGCCGTGGCCGCTCCGCGGCACGTCCTGACACTCACAGAGGAGGGCCGGCAGGAGCTGCGCCGCCGGCTGGCGCAGCCGGTGCAGCGGGACATCACCGACGAGAACCGCTGGTTCACGGTGCTCGCGTTCCTGCGGCACCTGGACGATCCGGCGGCCCAGGCCGCGGTGTTGCGGCGCAGGCTCGCCTTCCTGGAGGAGCCCGCGAGCTTCTTCTACGACGGCGACGAACCGCTGAGCGCGGAGGAGCTGGACGATCCGTTCCGGCGCGGCGTCCTCACCATCGCTCGGGCCACGAGCCGGGCCGAACTGGCCTGGCTGCGCGACACGATCGACTCACTCGACGCGGGCCGTTGAGACGGGGCAGCCCCGTACTCCGGGCACCGGACGGGTGCCCAGCTCGGCGACGCCATAGCCGTCCGGGTAGCCCTTGATCTCCCGGTTCTGCCGGGCGAAGTGCGGGGCCCGCCGCGGTGGCAGCAGGCGCACCAGGCGGCCGCGGGCGCGTACCGCCCGCCGGACCAGCGCGCGCGTGGCGGCACCCGGCGGCTCGTACCGGAAAGCGCTGAGGAGCGGCTCGTCGAGCAGGGCGAGGGTCGAGGCGCGCAGCACGGGTGCGAGCGGGCGCGGATACCAGGAGGCCATCAGGTCCAGCGTGGCGTCGGAGACGCGGCGCGCGGCTTCGTCCCATCCGAAATGGGCCTCTTCGTAGGCGTCGAGACAGGCCTCGAACTCCTCGTAGGTCTCCGGGATGCCCTTGATGCCCATGTGCCGCCCCAGGGTGCGGTAGTGCACGGTGGAGGCGACGGTCTCGTGCCGTGACAACCTGCGCCACCCGTAGGCGTCGATCCACCGCTTGGGCATCACCACGAAGGTGCAGAGCACGTAACGCATGTCTTCATTGCTGATGTCGTAGCTGCGGTGCATCTGATTGATGCGGCAAATCGCGGTGCGGCCCTGGTCGGCGTCGAAGCCGTGCTCGACGACGGTGTCCAGGAGCAGGGCCGTGTCGTCGTAGCGCTTCTGTGTCCGCTCGGTGAGTTCCGTCGTCTCGGCGAGCAGGCGGCCGATGCTGGGGACGGCGTAGGTGCGGTAGAGCGCCAGTTCCAGAGCCCGGGTGAAGTCCCAGGGGAATTCGTACGCGGCGCTGAGCCGGTAGATCTCCGAAGCGTCCTTTTCCGGATCCAGTCGCCGGATCTGTGCGAGCCGCTCGTAGCGCTTCACCGGGCCGTCCCCCTTCTGCGGTGGAAGCTTCAACTCTACGTTGAGTAGCAGCAGATGAACGATCAGCGATGACCGTCGCACAGGGGGAAGGTGGCCCGATGTCCGGCATGTTCGACAGACTCCGCAAGATATGGCGCACGGAAACGGCCGAGGGTCAGGATGCGCAGCGGCCTGTGAAGCGACGGCCGGAGAAGCGTACGCACAACGTGTTCGAGGCGGCCGCGGCCTATGTGTCCGCGTGCGCGGAGGACGACCAGGATCAGATCGACGAGGCCGCGGCGTGGGTGTCGCCGGAGGCACTGTCGTTCGGAGTGAACGAACTGGCCTGCCGGGCGGTGATCGCCCTGGCCCGGGAGCGCGATGAGTCGCCTCACGCGGTGGCCCGTACGCTGCTCGGACTGCCCGCCGCGTGACCGGCGCGGGCTCGGGCGGCCGATTCGCCCCTGTCCAGCCGGATAACTGCAGCTCCGCGTGTACGGGCGGCTGGTGACAACCGGCTTCCGGTCGCATTAGGGTGCGCCGACGGATGAAGCGAAGGGGAGGCAGGGATGGCCGGGACGGACGATGACGCCGTCGCCACCGTGGACGACGATGCGCTGTATGTGCTGACAGCTGTGCTGCTGACGCCTGCGAAGTTCCCCAGCGTGCTGGGGGACGACTACCCCGAGGCGTGTGCGGCGCTGGATCTGGCACCCCTGGCCGACGGGTACGGTCTCGTGATCGGCCAGGACAGCGACGGTGCGCGGTGGACGGTCGTGATCGACGACGTCTCCCTGGTAGCGGTCGCCATCGCGTCGTGGGACTGCGGCATGGAGTACGACCTTTCGCCCGACGAGCGCACGGTCGTCGCCGCGTTGCCCGGCTGGCCGTTGGCGGTCGCCGTCGCGGCGCCGGGAGTGCCCGCCCCGCACGATCCGGCGCCCGAGCTCACCGAGCGGCCTCCGCTGTGTCCGCCCGACACCGCCTCGTGGGGGCCCGCTCAACGGCGCCTCGGCGCCGACGAGATCGCACTCCAGTGGGCGGTCTGGCGGGAACAGATCGACGACGGCGACTTCGCCGTATCGGGGCAGGATGAGGCCTCCGCCGAGGAGGAGGAGAGCGACCGGAGCGAAGCGGAGGACGGCGAGGGCCGGGGCGGATCCCCCAGCGGCGTCCGTCGGGTGCTCGCCGAGGCCCGTTCGTACGTGGACACGCCACCGCCCCTGGGCCGCGTCCGCTCGTCCTTCGCCACCGGCGACGCCCGGACGCTGCGCGCCGACGGTCCCGGCTGGTCCATGGTGGCCAGGACGGACGACATCGCGTTCGTGCTCCTCGACGAGGAACCGGGCGAGGTCCTGCCCGTGGGCCGTGGGGCGGAGCTGCCCGGCCTCCTGGAGGCTCTCGACAAGATGGCGGTACGGCCCAGCTGACGGACCGCACCACGTGCGATTCCCGTGGTGCGCCCCGGCCAGTGGTGCGCCTCGGCCAGTGGTGCGGGCCGGGAGGGCCTGCGGAGGGATTTCGTGGTCCGCATGCTCTGTGTCGCGACAGGCAGTGCCGTGCGTCCGAGGCGCCTCGTCTTGGACCGTCGGCGATCGTCGTGGCGGCGCTCGGCCTGACTGGACATCATGTCCGTCATCGCTGTCCCGGCTGTCTTGAACCCCCATGCGCTGCCGCCGTCCCATGTGGTCCCAAGACATGGCCGACCGCTGGGCGCCATCCGACCATGAGACCGCTCTCACTCCCCTGGTCGCTTCACGCCCTGTCATGGAGGCCGGTCATGCGTGTGTCCCGAGGTATGCCCCTCATCGCTCTCGCCCTGGTGGCGTTGGCCGTTCCAGGACCGGCTCCGGCCTGGGCCACGCCGGCCGGGGACGGGCACTGCGCGGGGCAGGAGCGGGTGCACGTGCCCGGCGCCGCGTTCCAGCAGAGCGCCTGTCTGGGGGACTTGACCACGTCCGCGCTCGCCGGGACGCCGTACACGGACATGGCCGACCAGGCGGGGTTGACGGCGCAGGGCACGCGTCATCCGTCAGGGGTGCCCGGAACGCAGTTCGACGGGTACTTCCCGGACAGCTCGCACTTCAACGCGACGCACGGCTGGCGGCACGACGCGCAGTTCGTGATCCGGCTCCCGGACCGCTGGAACGGTGGCCTGGTCGTCACGGGCGCCCCGGGCACGCGCAAGCAGTACGCCACCGACGCGGCGATCTCGGACCAGGCGCTGGCTCAGGGATACGCCTACGCAGCCACCGACAAGGGCAACAGCGGGCCCGACTTCTACCGCGACGGAATCCGGCCCGGGGACGCGGTCGCCGAGTGGAACAGCCGGACCACCCAACTCACCCGCGCCGCCGGGCGGGCGGTCGCACAGCGCTACGGACACGCACCACGGCGGACATACATGACGGGCATCTCCAACGGGGGCTATCTCACACGGTGGCAGTTGGAGAACCATCCGGAGCTGTACGACGGCGGTCTGGACTGGGAGGGCGCGCTGTGGACCCGGGAAGGCCCTAACCTGCTCACCTCGCTGCCCACGACGGTGGCCCGAACACTCGGCCGGGCCGGGGACGAGGACATGTACGCGGTGGGCTTCGCGCGGGGCTCGGAGTTCCTGTGGCCGTACCACGAGAGGGCCTACTGGGGCGTCACACAGAAGATCTACCGGGCCGAATTCGACCCGTCCTACGATCCCGGCTGCCCCGGTGTGTCCGCCGGGTCCACGACCGAGCAGATCCTGGCTCCGTGCGCCTCCGACGCGGCGTACGACTACGCGTCACGCCCCGCGTCCGTCCACCGGGCCGTGGCCCGCGTGGCCCTCACCGGACGGATCGGCAGGCCGCTGATCACCCTGCACGGCGACCTGGACGCGCTGCTGCCCAAGGCGGCTGACTCCGATGTGTACGCGCGGATGATCGACGCGAGCGGCCGGGGGCGGCTGCACCGCTCCTACACGGTCGTGGGCGGCACGCACGTCGACGGGCTGTACGACACATATCCGGAGCGGCTGCGGCCGATCCTGCCCTGCTACCGGTCGGCGTTCGACGTGCTCACCGCCTGGGTGGAGCGCGGCAGCCGACCGCCCGCGGACCATGCCGTCGGCAGGCCCGCGAGCGGTGACGTGGTCGACTCGTGCACGGTGGGCACGGGCACAACGGGTCAGTAGTGCGTCAACGGCCGAGCTCTTTGCGCGTGACACGGCGCAGCCTGCGCCGCTGCGAGGGGTCCAGTGTCAGGTACGCGGCCGCCGGGACTCCCAGCACGATCAGAAGGGAGGCCCACCAGGGCAGCCAGAACAACAGGATGAGCCCGACCGCCACACCTCCTGCGGCGATCTTCGCGTTCATCGACATATGCGTCGCCTCCTTCGCGGCTGCTGCCGCTCTCTGTCCGAAGAACGGGTCCGCGCCTTTCACGGTTCCGGATCGCGACCCTGATACGTCCCTGAGGCACGCCCCCTAGTCATCCCTGAGAGTGTGCCCCGCTACCGGGTCCTGAGCGGCTCACCCACCTCGTGCATGTGGCCCAGGGCCTGCCGGTAGGAGTCGACGAGCCCGGTCTCCGCATAAGGGATACCCAATTCCGCGCAGTGGGCGCGCACCAGGGGCTGCGCCAGCCGCAGATGCGGACGGGGCATGCTCGGGAACAGGTGGTGCTCGATCTGGTAGTTGAGGCCGCCGAGGAACCAGTCGGTCAGGACGGCGCCACGGATGTTGCGCGAGGTGAGCACCTGGCGGCGCAGGTGACCCCAGCGTTCGCCGCTCGGGTCGGGCATCTCCATGCCCTTGTGGTTGGGCGCGAAGGCCAGGCCCAGGTGCAGGCCGAAGAGCGCCTGGTGGACGGCGGCGAAGGCGAGGGCCTTGCCCAGGGACATGGAGGTGAGCAGCAGGGTGACGTAGGCGACGACATGGGTCACCAGGAGCAGAGCCTCCACCGCCCGCTCCCGCGGCGTCTGCCGTCGCAGGTCCTGGAAGCCGTGGACCTTCAGGGCGATGCCTTCGAGGAGGGTGAGCGGGAAGAAGAGCCAGGCCTGGTGGCGGGTGAGCCAGCGCCGGAAGCCGACCCGATCCCTGGCCTGCCCGCTGGTGAAGACCAGGACGTCGGCGAGGACGTCGGGATCTTTGTCGATGTCGTTGGGGTTCGCGTGGTGACGTGTGTGCTTCTCGTTCCACCACGCGAAGCTCATTCCGAGCAGGAGGTTGCCGTGGATCAGGCCGATCAGACGGCCGGCGGACCTGTTGCCGGTGATCTGGGAGTGACCCGCGTCGTGGCCTATGAAAGCCGTCCGGGCCGAGAACACCGCGAGCAGAGGGGCCAGGAGCAAAGCCCACCACGAGTTGCCGATGAGGACGATGCCCGTCACGAGACCGGCGAGGGCCAGCGTGTTCACCGCGATCGTGAGCGCGTACCAGCCATGGCGGCGGCCGAGAAGACCCCGGTCCTTGACGGTACGCAGCAGGGGCGTGAACTCGCTTCCCTGGGGCTGCGCCACGGGGGCCCCTTGAGGGAGTTCCGCGACGGCTGCGGCGGTCTGGGGCATGGTGGGTCTCCGGTCTCTTGAGGAACGGGCCGGCCGACGCCTGACGGACTGGCCGACCAGATGCAACGTACGGACCGTTGACCTTCGGCGACCATGGCGCTACCACCCGTGTACCTGCGGGGGCTTGCCCCGCACCATCGGGGGGCTGAGCCCACCCCCTTCCGACGTGTGCCGGCTCACAGTCGGCCCGCCGCCGTCCACGGGGTGCAGTGCTGTATCCTCGGCGATTCCCGGGCCGACTAGTCAAGTTTGAGGAATGCGTCATCCCTGAACAGAGGATTCCCACAGCCACTCTCTCCGAGATCTCCGAACTGGTGTACCACTGCGCCGCGTTCGTCCCCGACGATCCGCCTCGCGCGAGCAGCGTCGCCTTCTGGCGGCCCGACGGCGAGGCGCCTCCCGCCGTGGCGTCCGGTTCCCCGGACGAACTCAGCGTCGTGCTGCCTGCGGACGAGTCAAGTCAGCATTTGAGTCGTTGAGGTCCGGCATCCGGGCCGCAAACGGCGGCCGGAACATCACCCGACTCACCGCGTCAAACAACCGGATCACGGCGGCCGCCGGTGTCCGAATTTGGATGCAGGCCAGCCCCGTCCCGGCCTGCGACGCGACAACGAACCTTCCCGTGGATTCACTGCATTTCCAGTGCCGGAACGTATCAACCGGAATTCAAGGGCACCGACGGAATGCATGGCACGAACTGCGGTCAGGCGTAAGGACATAGACGCAACAAGTAAGTCAAGACTTACCTTTAGGGAACTTTGGCCGTATGGTGCGGCTCGAATCGAAGGAGTCCCTTGTTGTCAGACATAAATGATTCCGCCGTGCGTGCGGTTGAATCGGAGCAAGGTTACGTGTCCTCATTGTATGAGCTGCTCACCGAGCGGCTTTCCGAGGCGCGAGCGAACCGGGCGAGTGTGCTGAAGGCCCCGGCGGACGGCGCCGGCGAGGCGTACGAAAGAGAGATCGCCGCCGACCGCCTGACCAAGGAGATCGGCCGACTGGAAGGCGCCGAGAGGGGGCTGGTCTTCGGGCGCATCGACTGGACGGACGGCACGGCCCTGCGCATCGGGCGGATCGGACTGCACACGGAGGAGGACGAACTGCCGCTGCTCGTTGACTGGCGCGCGAACGCGGCGCGGCCCTTCTACGAGGCGACACCGGTCCACCCGATGGATCTGCGGCGGCGCCGGCACCTGCGCCTCGAGGAGCGCACGGTCGTCTCGGTGAGCGACGAACTGCTCGACGGGACCGCCCCGACCGACGAAGACGTCGTGGGGGACGGCCCGTTGACCGAGGCTCTGTCGGCACGGCGTACGGGCAGGATGCACGCGGCCGTCGCGACGCTGCAGGCCGAGCAGGACGAGATCGTCCGCTCCGCCCACCGCGGGGTGACCGTGGTGCAGGGCGGGCCGGGCACCGGCAAGACGGTGGTGGCCCTGCACCGGGCGGCCTACGTCCTGTACGCGTTTCCGCGCGCCGCGGAGGAAGGCGTCCTCGTGGTCGGCCCCAACGCCCGTTTCCTCGACTACATCTCCCAGGTCCTTCCCTCGCTCGGGGAGAACGACGTCGATCTGGCGACCTGTCAGGAACTGGCCGGAGTGTCCCCCGACTCGGTGGACGCGTTCGACGCAGCGCGCCTCAAGGGCGGCCTGGACCTCGCCGACGCCTTGGCCGGCCTGCTGCGAGAACACCAGGCCCCCGCCGGTGACTTCGCTGTCCGGGTCGGGCAGGAACTGGTCCACCTGTCCGAGAAGGAGGTCGCCACTGCACGCGCCGCCGCCCTGGCGGCCGCATCCGGCCACAACCCCGCGCGCCAGGCGTTCAAGGAACTCCTGGTCGACGCCGTCACCGACGCGATGCAACGGGACATGGGCGACCTCCTGGAGCAGATCGACGCCGATGCCGAGCAGATGACGGGCCTGAACCTCGACCGGTTCACGGGCGTCGCCCAGCTCCGTGCCGAGGGCGCCGCCGACCCGGGTCCGGCCCACGAGCTGGACCTGGACGCCATCGGGGCCGATCTCCTCGACGACGCCGGTGTCGACCGGGCGGTCGAGGCGCTGTGGCCGAGGCTGGTACCCGGCGACCTCGTGAAGGCGCTGCTGACGGATGCCGACGCCCTGGCCGAGCACCTGCCGACCCTGACCCCGCAGGAGCGGTCCCTTCTCCTGCGCGCCCCGGACGCCCCGTGGACCGATGCGGACGTGCCGTTGCTCGACGAGGCGGCGAGCCTGGTCGACGGCCCGCCCGAGCGGACGTACGGGCACGTCGTCGTCGACGAGGCGCAGGAACTGACCGCTATGCAGTGGCGGATGATCGTCCGCCGCTGCCCGGCGAGGGCGATGACGCTCGTGGGGGACTTCGCCCAGTCGGGCTCGGCCACAACGGCACGCGACTGGAAGGAAGCCCTGAGCCCGCATGTCGGGACGCGGTTCAGACTGCACGACCTGACGGTCAGTTACCGCACCACGCAGGAGATCCTGGATAGCGTCCGGGACCTGCTCGCGCGAATCGCTCCGGACCAGCGGCCCACACGGTCACTGCGCAGCGGTGAGAGCCCGCGCACCGTGACCACACATGGGGACGGGTTGGTCACCGCCGTCGTGGAGGAACTGCGCGCCCAGAGCACCGCGCAGCCGGACGAACTCCTGGGAGTGATCTGCGCGGACACCCGGGTGAGCCAGTTGACGGCTCACGGCATCGCCGACCACGCACGCATCGTGCCCGCGTCCGAAGCACGTGGCCTCGAGTTCGACGGGGTCGTCGTCCTGAACCCCGAGGAGATCATCACGGCCCACCCCGGCGGGGAGAGGGACCTGTACGTGGCGCTGACCCGGGCCACCAAGCGCCTGTGCACCATCACCACCCAGCCCGCATGATGGCGCGGCGCCCGCGTGGTCGCCGCGGGCGCACAAGTGCCCCAACGCGCCGTCAATGTACGCACTGGTGCAGCCCTGGTAGGCATTGGTGTAGTCCTGGCCTCCCTGCTCAGCCTGATGTCCTGAGTTCTGCCGGCGGGGCCGCCAGGTCGGCCTGAACGTCAGTGCGCCGGTCAGTCGACGCCTTCGATGATGCGGAAGTCGCGCTCGACGCCGTCGGAAAGGACGACCAGCGCCTCCTGGTATGCCGCGCTCTCGCGTGCCGCGACCGCCTGTTCAAAGGTGTCGAACTCGACCAGGACGGTGCGCTCGGCGATTCCGGCGTCGTGGGCGACGACCCGACCGCCGCGGGCGAGCGTCCGCCCGCCCCCGGCCCGGACGGCCAGACCGGCCAGCTTGTTGTAGGCGGCCAGCTTCTCGGGGTCGGAAATGGTGCGGTAGACGCTGACCCAGTAGCCCTTGGCCATGGAAACCTCCTGTGTTCGGACAAGCGTGCCGGCCTTCGAGTCGACACTCAGATTGATCGGCCCCGGCGACGGATCACCGGGCAGTTCAGAGGGCGGTTCGCAAGGGACTGGCTGATTGTGGTGTGCTGTTGAGATAAGGCGATGTTTCAGTGGGCGATGGAGCCCTGCCTACAACTCGTGCCAATCGCTCAGTTCACCAGGCATCCCTGTCTGGATGAAGTCGTGAACATGTCCCGCCCAAGCCGTCCTCGCTCTACATCTGGCCAGCTCAGCGTGAAGTCGCAAAGGGCTCACGTGAGCGGCTCGTGTGTCACGCCGGGAGGCATCCATCGGCGCAGTGCCTGGTCGATGGGCGCGGGGCATGGACACCTCCTGCTTCGGTTTCCGAATCACTATGATGCTTCGGAACCCGAAGCGCAAGGAGTGGGCAAGGAAGCCAGAACGCCTCGGCCGGGCTCACCGGCACGAGGGTCCGATTCAGGGCGCCGGGTCATGGCTGCACTCGATCTGCTCGGGCGGCGCTGGACGCTGCGCACCCTGCGGGAACCGAGCCAAGCCCCGGCAGGCTTCCGGAAGTTGCAGCGCCGTTGTGAACACATGCCATCGAGCGTGCCCAGCACCTGACTGGGCGAGCTGACCGGCGCCCGCGTACTCACTCTGCACGGCGACGCCTATCACCTCACTCGGCTTGCGGGTCGAGCATCGCCGCCCAGCGCTCCGACCACTGGACGAGGGGGCCGAGTGCGAGGCAGGCATCCCGCCCCAGTGGAGTGAGCTCGTACCGGCTGTCGGGTAGTTGGTGAACCACGTGGGCATCCAGCAGTTCGGTCAGGCGCTGTCGCATCACGCTGGAGGACATGTCGTCGCACTGCTTCTGCAGGGGGCGGAACCCAAGGGGCCCCTCGCGCAGCTCCCAAAGGATGCGCAGGCTCCACCGCCGCCCGAACAGGTCGAGTGCGGCCATGAGGGGGCGACCGGTGGCCGAACCACGAACTGGCTTGCCGGGTTTTGGGGTTGGCATGGCGTGGAGTCCAGCCTCCAAGGTTGATGCTTCGGATTCCGAAACGCTACCATCGGCGATCGCTTCGGAAAACGAAACGAAGGGGGACCGTCGTGGCAACCACCCACCCGCGTCGCCCCGCACCGTGCGCTGCGGAATCCCACGATCACCGCCTGGGAGCACTACCTGCGCCGCAGCTGCGTCAGTGGTGATGACCGCCAGGCTCAACGCCCACTCGGAGATGGAGACCAGATGGCCACGACACAGTTTCCCTCGGCTGCGGGACGAACCGCCGTCGCCGCCGCTTTGGCCGAGGACGCCTCGGGGAACGACATCACCACCGCGTGGAGTGTTCCCGAAGACCTGGCGGCCACGGCCGAAGTCCGCACCCGGCAGAGCGGCATTGCCGCCGGCCTCCCCGCGGTCGCCGAGGTCTTCGCGCAGGTCGATCCCGAGGTCGAGATCGAGGCGAGCGTCGCCGACGGCGCCCGGCTGACCGACGGCGACGTCCTGTTACGCCTGTCCGGTCCGGCGCGCAGCCTGATCACCGGCGAGCGCACGGCGCTGAACTTCCTGCAGCGCCTGTGCGGCATCGCGACACTGACCGACCGCTACGTCCAGGCCGAGACCGAGACCCGCATTCTGGACACCCGCAAGACGGCACCGGGCCTGCGTGCCCTCGACAAGTACGCGGTGGCCGTCGGCGGTGGCCGCAACCACCGGCTCGACCTGGCGGCGATGGTCCTGCTCAAGGAGAACCACATCGCCGCGGCGGGCGGGGTGACCGCAGCGATGGAGGCGGTCCGCCGCGGGATGGCGCGTACCGGGCAGACGGTGGAGGTCGATGTCGAAGTGCAGACCGTGGCAGAAGCTGCTGAGGCGCTCGATGCCGGGGCCCGCTGGATCATGCTCGACAACATGCCGTTGGCCGACATCGAGCAGGTGGTGAAGATCCGGGCCGAACGAGCCGACTCTCCCCGGATCCTGCTGGAGGCCTCGGGTACCGTCCGCCTGGACAGTGTCCGCGCCATCGCCGAAACGGGCGTCGACCTCATCTCGGTCGGAGCGTTGACACACAGCGCGCCCGCACTCGACCTGTCGATGCTGCTGACCACAGGCCCGGCGCCATGCCCGAGGTAGCGATCGTCGACGCGTGTCAGAGACAGCGCAGGGGTGGCAGCGCGACCGCCGTTCTGGACGACGCGCCGTTGACCGACGAGGAACGATGCCGTATTCCCACGGAGTTGGGAACGTCGCACGCCGTCTTCCTCCGCGCGACCGGAACCGAGCGCACCCATCCGTCGTACACCCTCCGGTTCTTCACCCCCGCAGGCGAACTGCCCGCCTGCGGCCACGGCACCGTCGCCGCCCTCGCGCTGCTCGCCGAACGTGAAGGCGGCGACGACTACCGCGCCGTCCTGCGGACGACCCACCGCAGCTTCGACGGCCGGGTCACCCGAAACGGTGACAGCCTGACAGCATCGTTCGATCCAGGCCCGGTCAGCCTGAACGACGCCCAAGGGCCCGAACTGGAGGCAATCGCACACAGCCTCGGACTGGCCGCGGACGCAGTCGCCGGGGACGCCTGCGTGGCGTCGAACGGGCGGCCGAGGCTTCTGCTGCCCGTACGGTCCCGCGCCGTGCTGGCCGAACTCACCCCGGACTTCACCCTGCTGCGCGCAGCCTGCGACAGCCACGGTCTGCTGGGCTGCTACGCCTACTCGCTCCCGGACCGGCACGGCCGGGCGGCAGCCCGGATGTTCGCGCCGTCGATCGGAGTCCCCGAGGACATCGCCAACGCCAACAGCACCGCCTGCCTGGCCGCGCACGCGGCCGGATCCGGTACGGACCGCCTCATCGTCGACATGGGCGACCACCTCGGCTGCCCGTCGACCATCACAGCAACCGTTCACCACGACGGCCTGGAGCACCGAATCCGGGTCGGCGGCCAAGCGACGATCGCGCGAACGGCCGTGCGCTGAGGCCTGCGGTACTCAGGGCCGGTCTCGGTGTCCTGAGGCCGCAGCGCGACCAGGTTCGAGCTGCTCCGCAGGTGGCGGCAGTACAGCGCGACCCGGACACCGAGGCGGCACCCGCGCCGGAGGTCGACGCGTCCGCCGCAGGAAGCAATTGCACGGCGACTGGCCGAGGGATCGGGGCGCGACAGCAAGGCCTGGCGCTCGCCGTCCGCGCGTGGCGGTACGGCGGTGCCCCTGCCCTGTCCGTGTTCGAGGAGCAGTGGTCCCTGGCGGCGGATTCACTGGCACGCGCGCGTGCCGCCCTGGAGTCGGCCCGGGACGAGGACGAGCGGCCGCGGCTCAGCTCCTCCGGCAACCGCTGGAGCGTGGTCTGCGGACAGGCCCGGCTGCGCCGACGCTGACGCCGAACACCTAGAACACGCACAGGGCACGCGCGCGTGTGCCGTCCGACGACGGCCACG